>NZ_JAKMAY010000074.1:0-21856 GCF_022015835.1 Streptomyces sp. ICN903
GCCCCGGCCTCCGCCTCCGCCCCCACCCGGGAGCTCGCCGTGCTCCTGTCCTCCACCCGCCGGGGCGCCCGGCTGGCCCGGCTCCTGACCGTCGCGCACCTGGCCGACCAGGGGCTGCCCACCGAGACGGCCGCGCAGATCACCGCCGAGCTGGCGGGCAACGCCGTACTGCACGGGCGCGTACCCGGCCGGGACTTCCGGCTGGGCCTGCGCGTCACCGGGAACGGCGGCGACGCCGGCGGCGTCACGCTGCGCATCGAGGTCTCCGACGCCCGCGGCGACCGCCTCCCGGCCGTGCCCGGCCCGCCGGCGTCCGGGGACGCGGAGGGCGGGCGCGGGCTGCTGCTCGTCGAGGCGCTGGCCGACCGCTGGGGCGTGGAGGCCTGGCCGCCGCCGCGCAAGACGGTCTGGGCGGAACTCGACCTCCGCCCCTGACCCCGGTGGCCCGTACGGCGCCCGCGGGGCCGGCGCTCAGGCGGCGGAGGGGCTGCCGGCCGGAGCGTTCCCGCCGGACGGACCCTCGCCGTCGCGGCGCGGGGCGAAGACGAACGCCGACTCGTCACCGTTCGACTCGACGGTCGGCGAGGCGTCCAGTGCCTTGGCCAGGCGGGTCCTCCACCGCGTGTGGCTCACAACCTCCCCTGTCCGAAGTTCCTGAGACTGGTCAGAACACCTTGAGGGCGACCCGTTGGACGATCGTCAGCGCGTGAGTGCCGTAGACGAGGAAAACGGCGACGGCCACGGCGGCTATGGCAGTGACGGACCAGATGAGGCGCGAGTTCATGCGGCGCTGATCTCCTTGACGGGGGTGGGGCGGGTCGATGTTCCCACTTGGAGGACGCTGTCGCACAGGTCCCTGACCGTGGGGTCGTGGGTGGCGATCACTACGGCGCAGCCGGCGTCGGCCAGGGTCCGGAGGGTCGCGATGACCATGTGGGTGTTGTCGAGGTCAAGGGCCCCGGTGGGCTCGTCGGCCAGGACTAGGGCGGGCTGTTTGACGATGAGGCGAGCGAGGGCGACGCGTTGTTGTTCGCCGCCGGAGAGACGGTGTACGACCTCCTTCTCACGGCCGGCGAGACCCACCTGCCGCAGGGCACAGGCAGGCGTGGGGTGGTCCTTGGCCCGATTACGGGCAACCTTGAGGACGACGCTGAGATTGTCCGCGACGGTGGCGTTGTCGATCAGGGCGTAGTTCTGGAACAGGTAGCCGAGTATGTCGCGACGGTAGGCGCGAGCCTTGCGTGGGCTCAGCCTGGTGATGTCCTGATCGCGGTGGCGCATGGTGCCGGTGGTGGGCGTGTCGAGCAGGCCGAGACAGTTGAGGAGGGTGGACTTTCCGGACCCGCTGGGGCCGGTCAGGGCAAGCATCCGCCCGGCTTCGACGGTGAAGGTGAGGTCCTGCCAGAGGACACGAGGGCCGAAGGACTTGGACAGCCCGACGATGTCGATCACGCTTCGGTCGATCCTTCCTTGACGATGCGGCGGTGGAAGAGGGCCAGGACGGTGAGGGCGGTGGCGGCCTCGACCAGGACGAGGCCGGTGATGACGGTCAGGTCCTGGCCGGTGATCGTCATCGGATCACGGGGGGCGGGGATACCGAGGGCCTTGTACCTCTCAAGGCCTTGGTTCCACTGATGAACCTGATAGGGGAGCCAGGAGACGAGCAGGGCGAGGATCGCGGCTTCGGCGGTCAGGAGGGTGCGATGGGTGGTGGCGAATGTCCAGCCGTGGATGTGCCGGGCGAAGATACGTTGGGCGTTTCTACGAGTGTGGACGATGACCACACCGACGCCGGTGACGAGCAGGACCAGGAGGGCCACGGCCAGGTTGAACAGTCGCAGCCGGAAGTCCGCAGTGATGTCACGGATGGCCTGGGCGGCGTCGGCCGCGACGGGGCTGATACCGACGACCTCGTCGCGCAGGTTCTGGGCATCGATGCCGGCGGTGATGTCGGCCGGATCGGGGAAGATGATGCTGCGCTTGGAAGCGTAGGCGGTGTAGCCCTTGTCGCTGATATAGCCGGTGCCGTTGGGGACGACGACGATGACGGGGTCGGTAAGGAAGGAATCGTCCGAGAACCGGTCCCTTCCGGCCTCGCGAGTACCGCGGGCGTTGTAGGTGAAGATCTCCTGACTGTCTGCGGTGGTCCTTACGTCGATCTGCTCGCGTGAGATCTGGTCCGGGTTCGAAGGACTGACCAAGCCAGGCACCAGGCTTGCCAGCTTGTCGGCATAAGCAGCGAGGTGTTGTGGAACCAGGAGCAGGATGCGGTCGTCTCCGCCGGTTCTGGCCGGGTAGCGGCGGCCATTCGGAGCGCGGACCTCCTGCTGCCCGAGGAACGTCTCGTTGGCCACCATCAGGTCGTCGGCGGGGAGATCCTGGGCGTCACGGGAGCGCGCGAGGTCTTTGTGACCGGCGAGAACGACCTGTCCGTCGGCGTCGGCCCGACGCAGCCAGGGACCCACCTTCGCCTCCAGCTTCTTCAGCGCATCGGGGGCGCCGAGGTAGCCGTTGAGGCGGATGGTGGAAGCATCGCCCGCCTGCTCGTACACATTGAGATTGTCCTCGCGCCGGGCGAGGTCCTGCCCGGCCTGCAGGACTGATGCGGCGATACCAAGGGCGAGCAGAAGAGCCGGCACGCGCACGAGGTAGGTGGCGACTGCAGTGGCCCGGGTGGGTATTTCGCCCTTGAGGGCGGACAGGATGCCGGTACGCGCGGTCAGGGCGAGCGTCGCGGCGTGGGCGGCAAGGACGAGTGCCGTGAAAACGACTGCCGTTGCGGCCGTGAGGAGGGCGAACAGCCCGAACCATGCAAGGTGGTTGTACCAGCCCAGCAGGGCTGTCGCCGCAGCCGTCACGGTCCCGAGGGTGACCATCCAGAAGCGGGCGAGCTGGCGCAGGTCGCGAACGAGGATCGCAGGCAGGGACATGCCCTGCAGACGCAGCACTCCGTAGGCTTTGGCGTTGAGCAGGACGCCGGCACCGGTCATGGTGACGCAGACAAGAGCAACGACGACGAGGGAACCGGCCAGGGCGCTGCCGCCGTAAGCGTAGGAGAGCTGTTCGGGGGAGGCCGGACGGGGGTGCCATGCGGTGAGACCGTGCTGCTCCAGTAGGCCGAGGAAGGGCCGAACGGCATCGGGATCGCCGAAGAGGTAGTACAGGCCACGCGGGTCGCGGTCGGAGACCTCGGAGAACGGTCGGGTCGTGGTGGTCTGGCCGGGACTGAACGCGGGGTAACCGCTGTCGATCCATTCGGCGCGGGGGCCGGTCGGAGTCAGATAGAGATCACGGCTGCGATCGGGATGTTCCAGGTCGAGTTGCTGGCGGCCCACGGTGACACCGTGGTCGCGGGCGAACGCTTCGACCGCTCGTTCGATGGCGTGGCCGGTGCTGGTGTCCCGCGACTGTGTGACCTGGACGACTGCGTCGTAGCCCAGGGTCCACTGGTCCTCGAAGCTCCTGAGGAACAGGAAGGAGAACAGGGCGGAGAACGCCAGGATGGCGGCGTGGGCGAACTTGACGCCACGATGCAGCATAGATGTCCTACAAGACTGTGGGGGGCGACCAGCCGGACGACAGAAAGCACGCGCACCCCCGAAGGGCCGCAGTACGCGGGCTCCTTCGGGGGCGTGTTACGCGTGCTGCCGATTGGTCAGCAGGTGGTCTTGTAGTAGGTCTCGTTACCCCAGAGGGCGGCGGGCGCCTGCGTGATGGACCAACTGCCGGCAGCCTCCTCGTCGCTGTCGATGTACTCGCCGACCGAGGTCGAGCCGTGGCACTTGTCCTTGTGGTAGTAGTCCGACCACACGTTGGCGGTGCCGACCCCGTAGTCCCAGGTGCCGCCGCCGACGTACGCGATGGTCGCCATCGCGGGAGCGGCGCTGGCCACGACCAGCGCTCCGGACACGGTCGCGATCTTGAGCGCGCGCTTGAGTCTCATCATCAACTCACCTTCGACTGGGAGTACGCGATGCACATCGAACGGTCTCGAACACACAGAATGATCACAGCGAACAGCGAGGGGGGGGGGAGTGAAGCTCGAGACAGAAACTGCCGGAAATCGATCTTGATTCAGTGCACGATGCATGAGTCCCGGCGCCAGGTGAGGTCTTCTCGGCGACGCGCCGGCTGCACCACGCGACGAAGGCCAGGCGCGTCTCCGGCCCCGAAAGTACATAGATGAGCCAGAAAGCTCGCCCAGGAGCCTCCTGGTCCGGCGGGTCCTCCACCGCGCGTGGTTCACAGCCCGTCCTCCTCGGTCCGGTCGCAGGTGTGCCCGGCGGGGCCCGTCCACCGGCTCGCGGGAAAGCACGTTCCGGTGGGTGGAGACCCGATGGGGCACGGCGTCAGAAGCATCAAAGGACCGGAGAGAGAACCCCACCCCGACCCAACCGGGCTCCCGTCACCCGTACGGGTGAGCCGAGGGGCCGGACCGGCGTGGCGGCCGACTCCCCGGCATAGGCTCGCCGCGACAGGCACCAGCGAGCACTGCGGGACACCGCAGAGCACCGCCACAACCGCAGACATGCGACGGCCCCCGGCCGGGACGGCCATCCCGGACGAGGGCCTGACCACCGAGGAAGTAGGGCTTCCCAGATGGCTGAGCCGCAGCCTAGCGCGCCGCCGCGCGCGCCGTCCGCCGTTCCGCGCGGCGGCGTCGTCCACGTCACCGCCCGGCACACCGAGCGCTTCACCGTCGTCGGCAACCACCTCGCCCAGCACCGCGAACTGTCGCTGACCGCGATCGGGCCGGCCGTCCACATCCAGTCGCTGCCCGACGGCGCGCGGGTGGACATCCGCACCCTCGCCGCCCGCTTCGCCGAGGGCGAGACCCGCATCGCCGCCGCGCTGCGCGAGCTGGAGGCGCACGGCTATCTGTCGCGGAAGCGGGAGCGGCTGCCGAGCGGGCGGGTGGTCACGCGCACGGTGTCCTACGACAACCCGGCGGCGGTACGGGCGGAGCAGGTGCGGCCGTCCCGGCCGTCCGTACGCCTGCCGGAGCCCCGGCCGGCCCCGGCCCCCGCCGTGGCGGCCTGGCTGGAGCGCGGGGCGGCACCCGACGCCGTACGCCGCACCCTGGCCGCCGGTCTGCCCGCCGAGCCGCTGCGCCACCCGGCCGCTCTGCTCGCCCACCGCCTCACCGCGCTGCTGCCGCCTCACCTCCCGGCCACCCCACCGGCCGCGTCCCGGCCACCGCGCCCGGACCCGCTCCGGAACTGCGACGGCTGCGACCGCGCCTTCCGCTCCCCCCCTCCAGGCCTGTGCCGCGACTGCCGCGACTGTCGCGAGGCCGGGGCCGACCCGCCGCTCCTGGCGGCATAACCGGACCCACACCCTCTGTATGCACCATGGGCTAGCTTTGTATGAGACCAACCTCATGGAGGTGTCCCGTGGCAGCCACCCAGATCGACATCGATGACGAGGCCCTGGCACAGGCCATGCGCCTGTCCGGAGCCAGGACGAAGAAGGAGATGGTCAACATCGCTCTCCGGGAGTACGTGGAGCGCCGTTCCCGCACCGAGGCACGGCTACGTCACTTCGAGCAGGCCCAGCGATGGGACGAGGACGAGTTCTGGCAACGCCACGCGGCCGAGAAGGGCGACGCTCCGGAGGCGGAGAAGGGCGCCGCCTGAGATGCTCCGCTACCTTGCCGACTCCACCGCCGTCTGGCGCCTCCAACGAGAGCGCAAGCTGAACGAGTCGTGGGGGCATGAGATCGATGAGGGCGCGATCGGCTCCTGCGCTCCGCAACGTACGGAGTTCCGACAGTCCGCGCGCGGTCTCGACGAGTACGAGCGGATGACGGACATGTTCACCGACCTGTACCCGGACGTCTCCGTCCCCAAGGTGGCGTGGAGGTGGATCGAGAACTGTCAGTACCGCCTCGCCCAGCGGGGACAGCATCGGAGTCTGTCCACCGTCGACTGGCTGATCTGCGCGACCGCCGCGCACCACGGCCTCGTGGTGCTGCACGACGACGCCGACTTCCGCACCGCCGCCCGCCTCGTCCCCGACCTCTCCGAACGCAACGTGTACGCCACTCCGGACTGATATCCGCCCCTGACCACCGAATCCCCGAGCGGAAAGCCCGGCAGGGGCCTCACTTCACCGTGTGCTTGCAGCCCAGGACGTCCTTGCCGTCCTGGTTGTCGTCGACCTTCTCCCCGTCGACGGTGATGGTGCAGGGCGCGGGCCTGAGCATGCCGTCGTCGCCCGGGACCGAGCCGGGCACGACCGACACCAGGACGCCGACCTTCTGCTCGGCCTTGGTCAGGGAGAGCTCGACCGTCTTCTTCCACGGGAGCGTGACCTGCTCGGTCCTGTTCCCGTCCGCGACATAGGCGATCTGTGTCTTTCCGGTGCCCCGGACCTCAAGGGTCACCTCGCGCACCACCTCGCCGCCCTTGTCCGCGCCGCCCGCGCCACCCGCGCCGCCGCCCGGCTCCTCGCTCCCGGAGGCCGACGGGGCGGGCCTCCCCTCGGCTCCCCCGTCGTCCCCGCCGCCGCATCCCGTCAGCAGCACACCGGAGACGATCAGAGCCAGTCCTGCGGTCGCCCTGCGCACACCCACTCCCCCTCACGGATCGAGAACCGCCCGGGACGTCTCCCGGACGGCGCCGACGATCCTAGTCGGCCGGACCTGCCCAACGGTCCTCAGGGACAACCCTGTTCACCGGCCGGAGAGCCTTGGGGGCCGCCGGGCGACGGAAAGGGCCCGTACGACTGACGTCGTACGGGCCCTTTCGCCGACCGAGAGGTCAGCGGTGCCTCAAGAGGCGGACCGGGTCACTTGACGATCTTGGTGACCTGGCCGGCGCCCACGGTCCGGCCACCCTCGCGGATGGCGAACTTCAGGCCCTCCTCCATGGCGACCGGCTGGATGAGCTCGACCTTCATCTCGGTGTTGTCGCCCGGCATGACCATCTCGGTGCCCTCGGGGAGGGTCACCACGCCGGTCACGTCCGTGGTACGGAAGTAGAACTGCGGGCGGTAGTTGTTGAAGAACGGGGTGTGGCGGCCACCCTCGTCCTTCGACAGGATGTAGGCCTGGGCCTCGAACTCGGTGTGCGGGGTGACCGAACCCGGCTTGATGATGACCTGGCCGCGCTCGACGTCCTCGCGCTTGATGCCGCGGAGCAGCAGACCGACGTTCTCACCGGCCTGGCCCTCGTCGAGCAGCTTGCGGAACATCTCGATGCCGGTGACCGTGGTGGAGGTCTTCTCCGGCTTGATGCCGATGATGTCGACGTTCTCGTTGACCTTCAGGACACCGCGCTCGATACGGCCGGTGACGACCGTACCGCGACCGGTGATCGTGAAGACGTCCTCGATCGGCATCAGGAACGGCTTCTCGACGTCACGCTCGGGCTCCGGGATGGACTCGTCCACGGCCTTCATCAGGTCGAGGACGGACTGGGCCCACTGCTCGTCGCCCTCGAGCGCCTTCAGCGCCGAGACGCGGACGACCGGAACCTCGTCACCCGGGAACTCGTACTCGGAGAGCAGCTCACGGACCTCGAGCTCGACGAGCTCCATGATCTCCTCGTCGTCCACCATGTCGGCCTTGTTCAGGGCGACGACGATGTACGGAACGCCGACCTGGCGGGCCAGGAGCACGTGCTCCTTGGTCTGCGGCATCGGGCCGTCGGTGGCGGCGACCACGAGGATGGCGCCGTCCATCTGGGCAGCACCGGTGATCATGTTCTTGATGTAGTCCGCGTGACCCGGGCAGTCGACGTGGGCGTAGTGACGGGACTCCGTCTGGTACTCGACGTGCGCGATGGAGATGGTGATACCGCGCTGGCGCTCCTCGGGAGCCTTGTCGATGTTCTCGAACGCCGAGGCCTCGTTCACGTCCGGGTAGGCGTCGTGCAGCACCTTGGTGATCGCCGCGGTAAGAGTGGTCTTACCGTGGTCGATGTGACCGATGGTGCCGATGTTGACGTGCGGCTTAGTCCGCTCGAACTTCGCCTTCGCCACTGGGGTCCTCCTGTGGACTGGTGCTGTACTCCCCCGCGCTCTGCGGAGGGGTTCAGGTGGTCGTGCCGAACCGGTCAGGACCCCTGAGGGACGACCTTGACCGCTTCGTATCTGGGTGGGCGGGCTGCCGGGGCCCCGTCACCGGGTGGTCTGCACCCGGTGACGGGAGACCCCGAAGGCCTTGTTGTGCTCCAGCCTAATGGGTGGATAGCGACACGAAACGTGCGCTACTCGCCCTTGACCTTCGCGATGATCTCCTCGGCGACGTTCCGGGGAACCTCGGCGTAGGAGTCGAACTGCATCGAGTAGCTCGCGCGACCGGAGGTCTTGCTGCGCAGGTCACCGACGTAACCGAACATCTCCGACAGCGGCACCAGGCCCTTGACGACCTTGGCGCCGGCGCGGTCCTCCATGGCCTGGATGTGGCCACGGCGGGAGTTGATGTCACCGATCACATCGCCCATGTAGTCCTCGGGCGTGGTGACCTCGACGGCCATCATCGGCTCCAGCAGGGCCGGGCTGGCCTTGCGGGCGGCCTCCTTGAAGGCCATGGAACCGGCGATCTTGAACGCCATCTCGGAGGAGTCGACGTCGTGGTAGGCGCCGTCCAGCAGCGTCACCCGCACGCCGGTGAGCGGGTAGCCCGCCAGCACGCCGAACTCCATGGCCTCCTGGCAGCCGGCGTCCACCGAGGGGATGTACTCCTTGGGGATGCGGCCACCGGTGACCTTGTTGACGAACTCGTAGCCGTCGCCCTCGAGGGGCTCGACCGCGATCTGCACCTTCGCGAACTGGCCGGAACCACCAGTCTGCTTCTTGTGCGTGTAGTCGACCTTCTCGACGGCCTTGCGCAGGGTCTCGCGGTAGGCCACCTGCGGCTTACCGACGTTCGCCTCGACCCTGAACTCGCGCTTCATCCGGTCGACCAGCACCTCAAGGTGCAGCTCGCCCATACCCGCGATGATGGTCTGCCCGGTCTCCTCGTTCGTCTTGACCTGGAAGGACGGGTCCTCCTCGGCCAGACGCTGGATGGCGACACCCAGCTTCTCCTGGTCGCCCTTGGACTTCGGCTCGATGGAGACCTCGATCACCGGGGCCGGGAAGTCCATGGACTCCAGGATGACCGGAGTCGACGCGTCGCAGAGGGTCTCGCCGGTGGTGGTCTGCTTCAGACCCATGACGGCGACGATGTCGCCGGCACCCACGCTCTGGATCTCCTCACGCTTGTTCGCGTGCATCCGGTAGATCTTGCCGATGCGCTCCTTCTTGCCCTTCACGGAGTTCAGCACCTGCGTGCCGGACTCCAGGCGGCCCGAGTAGACCCGGATGAAGGTGAGCTTGCCGAGGTGCGGGTCGCTCGCGATCTTGAAGGCGAGCGCGGCCAGCGGCTCGTCCTCGGACGGCTTGCGCTTGATGACCTCGTCGGCGTCGGACGGGGACTGCCCCTCGATCGCCTCGATGTCCAGCGGCGACGGCAGGTAGCGCACGACCGCGTCGAGCAGGGGCTGAACGCCCTTGTTCTTGAACGCGGTACCGGTGAACACCGGGGTGACGGTGGTGCCCTCGCCCTTGCCGGACTCGATGGTGATACGGCGGATCGCCGCGTACAGCTGCTCCTCGGAGGGCTCGTTGCCCTCCAGGTACAGCTCCATCAGCTCCTCGTCGTTCTCGGCGACGCCCTCGAGCAGCTTGCCGCGCCACTCCTGGGCCAGTTCCGCCATGTCGGCCGGGATGTCGACGACGTCGTACATCTCGCCCTTGGCGGCCTCCGCCGACCAGACCAGGGCCTTCATGCGGACCAGGTCCACGACGCCCTGGAAGTCGGCCTCGGCGCCGATCGGGATCTGCATGACCAGCGGCTGCGCGCCGAGGCGGTCCACGATCATCTGGACACAGCGGAAGAAGTCCGCGCCGGTGCGGTCGAGCTTGTTGACGAAGCAGATACGGGGAACGCCGTAGCGGTCCGCCTGACGCCACACCGTCTCGGACTGGGGCTCGACACCGGCCACACCGTCGAACACCGTCACCGCACCGTCGAGCACGCGCAGCGAGCGCTCCACCTCGACGGTGAAGTCGACGTGGCCCGGGGTGTCGATGATGTTGATGGTGTGGTCGACGTTGTCGAGCGGCCAGTGGCAGGTCGTCGCGGCCGACGTGATGGTGATGCCGCGCTCCTGCTCCTGCTCCATCCAGTCCATGGTGGCAGCGCCGTCGTGGACCTCACCGATCTTGTAGCTCACACCGGTGTAGAACAGGATCCGCTCGGTGGTGGTCGTCTTGCCCGCGTCGATGTGGGCCATGATCCCGATGTTGCGGACCCTGGCCAGGTCAAGTGAAGTGGTAGCCATAAGGCTCAGTCTTCTCTCGGTTCTCGATGGGGGAAGCGACTACCAGCGGTAGTGCGCGAAGGCCTTGTTGGACTCGGCCATCTTGTGGGTGTCCTCGCGCTTCTTCACGGCGGCGCCGAGCCCGTTGGAGGCGTCGAGCAGCTCGTTCATCAGACGCTCGGTCATCGTCTTCTCGCGGCGCGCGCGGGCGTAGCCCACGATCCAACGCAGCGCGAGAGTGGAGGAACGGCCGGGGCGGACCTCGACCGGAACCTGGTAGGTGGCGCCACCGACGCGGCGGGAGCGGACCTCGAGGGTCGGCTTCACGTTCTCGAGCGCGCGCTTGAGCGTGATGACCGGGTCGTTGCCGGTCTTCTCACGCAGGCCCTCCATGGCGCCGTACACGATGCGCTCGGCGGTGGAGCGCTTGCCGTGCAGCAGCACCTTGTTGATGAGGGAGGTCACCAGAGGAGAGCCGTAGACCGGGTCGATGATGACCGGTCGCTTCGGGGCGGGGCCCTTACGAGGCATGCTTACTTCTCCTTCTTGGCGCCGTAGCGGCTGCGAGCCTGCTTGCGGTTCTTGACGCCCTGGGTGTCGAGGGAGCCGCGGATGATCTTGTAGCGAACACCCGGCAGGTCCTTCACACGGCCACCGCGCACGAGCACGATGGAGTGCTCCTGCAGGTTGTGACCCTCACCCGGAATGTAAGCGGTGACCTCGATGCCGCTGGTCAGACGCACACGCGCGACCTTACGCAGGGCCGAGTTCGGCTTCTTGGGGGTGGTGGTGAAAACGCGCGTGCAGACGCCGCGGCGCTGGGGCGAACCCTCGAGTGCCGGCGTCTTGTTCTTCTCGACCTTGTCCTGTCGGCCCTTGCGGACCAACTGCTGGATCGTAGGCACCGTTTCTCCGGTTTCTGTGTGCCAGTCTCGGTACAACTAACCCGGGCCACTCGCCGACCCACGCGGTCGGGTGTGTCGAAGGCTGCACACTCCCGCGATGCGGGGCCCAGTGGGTGAGAAGCATGCAGATTTCGGTGTCCCCGCCTCACATCCCGCGGCGTATTGGCGCACACGAGAGCGCAGGGGATACCCCAGGCACAAGGTCAGAGCGTACCTACCGCACCGGCTCCGGTCAAAACAAATGCCCATGCCACCGTAGTGGGCGCGGAGCGGGAGCGGAAGAGCGCCCGAAGGCCCCCGCGGCCCGCGCCGGAGGACTCCCGCGGTTCCCTTCCCCGGCCTTTTCAGGGCCTTTTCCCGGCTCCCTCCGAACCGCCCTCTCCGGCGGCGGGCGGCGCCCCGCCGGGAAGCTCAGGAGGACCCGGACCCGGACCCGGCCGCGAACACCACGAGCCCCAGCACCACGAGCGCGACGAGCCCAATCGTCAGCCAGCCCAGAACCAGGCCGGCCATGGCCATCCCGTCGCCCTTCTCCCCGGTGCGGCGGATCTCGGCGCGCGCCTTGTGCCCCAGGATCACCGCCGGGATGGCGGTGACCCCGTAGAACGGTGTGAGGACCCCGCAGACCAGGGCGCCGACCGCGGAGTTGTTCGTCTGGGGCGGAGGCGGCAGGAAGGTGCGCGGCACCGCCTGCTGGTACGGCTGCGCGTACTGCGGCGAGGGCGCGGGGACCGCCATCGGCCCCTGCGGCAGATCGGCGATGAGCGCGTGCAACTCCCCGTACGTCTGCGCGTGGTGGGCCCGGCCCATCCGCTGCTCGTACTCGGCATGGCTCAGCCGCCCCTCCGCGTACCCGGCCTTGAGCACGTCGACGGTGCGCTCGCGGTCCGCGTGGGACGCGCGCATCATCGGCAGCTGCGACGCCTGGTGCGCGGCCTGCGCTGCCTGCGAGGGCTGCGGCAGGTACGGCGGGTGCTGCCCCGCCGGCCCGGGCGGTCCGCCGTACTTGCCCTGCTGACCCGGCTGTCCCCACGACTGGTACGACACCGGCTCCACCTCCCCACGTTCGGGCTGCCCCCATCATCCATGACGCCCGCGGCCCTTGGGGAGTTCCGGGCGCCCGGGACACACCGCGCACACCGGCGGAGACGCCCGCGGGGCGGCCCCTTTCGAGAAGGGACCGCCCCGCGGGCGTGGCAGGCGGGCCGTAGGCCTCGCCCAGCCTCTCGCTCAGCCGTTGTACGGACCGTAGTCGTAGTCCTCCAGCGGGACCGCCTGGCCGGAGCCGGTGCCGAAGGGCGAGTAGTCGATGTCGTCGTAGCCGACGGCCGAGTACATCGCGGCCTTCGCCTCCTCGGTCGGCTCGACCCGGATGTTGCGGTAGCGGGACAGGCCCGTACCGGCCGGGATGAGCTTACCGATGATGACGTTCTCCTTGAGACCGATCAGGGAGTCCGACTTGGCGTTGATCGCCGCGTCGGTCAGGACCCTGGTCGTCTCCTGGAAGGACGCCGCCGACAGCCAGGACTCCGTGGCCAGCGAGGCCTTGGTGATGCCCATCAGCTGCGGACGGCCGGAGGCCGGCTGGCCGCCCTCCTGCACCACGCGGCGGTTCTCGCCCTCGAACTTCGAGCGCTCGACCAGCTCGCCCGGCAGCAGCTCGGCGTCGCCGGACTCGATGATCGTCACACGGCGCAGCATCTGCCGGATGATGATCTCGATGTGCTTGTCGTGGATCGACACACCCTGCGAGTTGTAGACCTTCTGGACCTCGCCCACCAGGTGCACCTGCACCGCGCGCTGGCCGAGGATGCGCAGCACGTCGTGCGGGTTGGTGGCACCGACCGTCAGCGGCTGGCCGACGTCGACGTGGTCACCCTCGGAGACCAGCAGACGGGCGCGCTTGGACACGCCGTAGGAGGTCTCGTCGGAGCCGTCGTCGGGGGTGACGACGATCTTCTTGGTCTTCTCGGTCTCCTCGATCCGCACGCGGCCGGCGGCCTCGGAGATCGGGGCGACGCCCTTGGGGGTGCGGGCCTCGAAGAGCTCGACGACACGCGGCAGACCCTGGGTGATGTCGTCACCGGCCACACCACCGGTGTGGAAGGTCCGCATCGTCAGCTGGGTGCCGGGCTCACCGATGGACTGGGCGGCGATGATGCCGACGGCCTCGCCGATGTCCACCAGCTTGCCGGTCGCCAGCGAGCGGCCGTAGCACATGGCGCAGGTGCCGACGGCGGACTCGCAGGTGAGGACCGAGCGGGTCTTGACCGTCTCCACGCCGTGCCGCACCAGCTCGTCGATGAGCACGTCGCCCAGGTCGGTGCCGGCCGGGGCCAGCACCTTGCCGTCGACGGTGACGTCCTCGGCGAGGCAGCGCGCGTACACGCTGGTCTCGACGTCCTCCGCCTTGCGCAGGACGCCGTCCGCGCCCTTGGAGGCGATCACGAGCTTCAGGCCGCGGTCGGTGCCGCAGTCCTCCTCGCGGATGATCACGTCCTGCGAGACGTCCACCAGACGACGGGTCAGGTAACCCGAGTCGGCGGTGCGCAGCGCGGTGTCCGCCAGACCCTTACGGGCACCGTGCGTGGAGATGAAGTACTCCAGCACGGACAGACCCTCGCGGAACGACGCCTTGATCGGCCGCGGGATGGTCTCGTTCTTGGCGTTGGACACCAGACCGCGCATACCGGCGATCTGGCGCATCTGCATCATGTTTCCACGAGCGCCCGAGTCGACCATCATGAAGATCGGGTTGGTCTTCGGGAAGTTCTCCGACATGGCCTCGGCGACCTCGTTGGTCGCACGGGTCCAGATGCCGATGAGCTCGTTGGAACGCTCGTCCTTGGTGATCAGACCGCGCTCGTACTGCTTCTGGACCTTCTCGTCCTGCGCCTCGTAGTTCGCGATGATCTCCTTCTTGGCCTCGGGGACCACGACGTCGGAGATCGCGATGGTGACACCGGAACGGGTCGCCCAGTGGAAACCGGCCGACTTCAGGTTGTCCAGCGCCGCGGCGACGACGACCTTGGGGTAGCGCTCGGCGAGGTCGTTGACGATCGCGGAGAGCTGCTTCTTGCCCACGGTGTAGTCGACGAACGGGTAGTCCTCGGGCAGCAGCTCGTTGAAGAGCGCGCGGCCCAGGGTGGTGCGCAGCCGGAACGGGTCGCCGGTCTGCCACTCCGGCTCGCCCTCCTCGGCGGCCGGCGGGGTCCAGCCGCGGGGCGGGACCGAGCCGACGGGGAAGCGGATGTCGATCTTCGCCTGGAGCGACAGCTCCCGGGCGTCGAACGCCATGATCGCCTCGGCCACCGAGTTGAACGACCGGCCCTCGCCCTTCACCTCGCCCTCCACCTGGTCGGTGGTGAGGAAGAACAGGCCCAGCACCATGTCCTGGGTCGGCATGGTGACGGGACGGCCGTCGGCCGGCTTGAGGATGTTGTTCGAGGACAGCATCAGGATGCGGGCCTCGGCCTGCGCCTCCGCGGACAGCGGCAGGTGCACGGCCATCTGGTCGCCGTCGAAGTCCGCGTTGAACGCGGTGCACACCAGCGGGTGGATCTGGATGGCCTTGCCCTCGACCAGCTGCGGCTCGAAGGCCTGGATGCCCAGACGGTGCAGGGTCGGCGCACGGTTGAGCAGCACCGGGTGCTCGGCGATGACCTCTTCGAGCACGTCGTACACGACCGTGCGGCCGCGCTCGACCATGCGCTTGGCCGACTTGATGTTCTGCGCGTGGTTGAGGTCCACCAGGCGCTTCATCACGAACGGCTTGAACAGCTCCAGCGCCATGGCCTTGGGCAGACCGCACTGGTGCAGCTTGAGCTGCGGGCCGACGACGATCACCGAACGCGCCGAGTAGTCGACGCGCTTGCCCAGCAGGTTCTGGCGGAAGCGGCCCTGCTTGCCCTTGAGCATGTCGGACAGCGACTTCAGCGGACGGTTGCCGGGGCCCGTGACCGGGCGGCCGCGGCGGCCGTTGTCGAAGAGCGCGTCGACGGCCTCCTGGAGCATGCGCTTCTCGTTGTTCACGATGATCTCGGGCGCGCCGAGGTCGAGAAGCCGCTTCAGGCGGTTGTTGCGGTTGATGACGCGGCGGTACAGGTCGTTCAGGTCGCTGGTCGCGAAGCGGCCACCGTCGAGCTGCACCATCGGACGCAGGTCCGGCGGGATGACCGGCACGCAGTCCAGCACCATGCCCTTGGGGCTGTTGCGGGTCTGCAGGAAGGCGGAGACGACCTTGAGGCGCTTGAGCGCACGGGTCTTCTTCTGGCCCTTGCCGGTCCGGATGATCTCGCGGAGCTTCTCCGCCTCCTCCTCCAGGTCGAAGGTCTCCAGCCGCTTCTGCAGCGCGGCGGCGCCCATCGAGCCGTCGAAGTAGGTCCCGAAGCGGTCGCGCAGCTCGCGGTAGAGCAGCTCGTCGCCCTCCAGGTCCTGGACCTTGAGGTTCTTGAAGCGGTTCCAGACCTCGTCCAGGCGGTCGATCTCGCGCTGGGCGCGGTCGCGGATCTGCTTCATCTCGCGCTCGGCGCCCTCGCGCACCTTGCGGCGGACGTCCGCCTTGGCGCCCTCGGCCTCCAGCTCCGCGAGGTCGGCCTCCTGCTTCTTGGCACGGGCCTCCAGGTCGGCGTCGCGGCGCTGCTCGATCTGCTGGCGCTCCACGGAGACGTGGGCCTCCAGGGAGGGCAGGTCGCGCGTGCGGCGCTCCTCGTCCACCCACGTGATCATGTAGGCGGCGAAGTAGATGACCTTCTCGAGGTCCTTCGGGGCGAGGTCGAGCAGGTAGCCCAGACGGGAGGGCACGCCCTTGAAGTACCAGATGTGGGTGACGGGGGCGGCGAGCTCGATGTGGCCCATCCGCTCACGGCGCACCTTGGCGCGGGTCACCTCGACGCCGCAGCGCTCGCAGATGATGCCCTTGAAGCGGACGCGCTTGTACTTGCCGCAGTAGCACTCCCAGTCCCGGGTCGGACCGAAGATCTTCTCGCAGAAGAGCCCGTCCTTTTCCGGCTTGAGGGTGCGGTAGTTGATGGTCTCCGGCTTCTTGACCTCGCCGTGGGACCACTGACGGATGTCGTCAGCGGTGGCCAGGCCGATTCGCAGCTCGTCGAAGAAGTTGACGTCGAGCACTCTCGTCAATCCCTCTCAGGGTTTGTGCCCCTCGCGTCGGTGGGACCGAGGAGCTCTGTGGTGGTCTGAACGGGGGTCGCGGGGAGGCCGGGGGGCCGCCCCTGCCGCCTTTGGCGGGAGGGTGCGGCGCCCCGGCCGGCCCGTCAGACCTCTTCGACGCTGCTCGGCTCGCGCCGGGACAGGTCGATGCCGAGCTCTTCCGCGGCGCGGAAGACGTCCTCGTCGGTGTCGCGCATCTCGATGGACATGCCGTCGCTGGACAGCACCTCCACGTTGAGGCACAGGGACTGCATCTCCTTGATGAGCACCTTGAAGGACTCGGGGATGCCGGGCTCGGGGATGTTCTCGCCCTTGACGATGGCCTCGTAGACCTTCACGCGGCCGGTGACGTCGTCGGACTTGATGGTCAGCAGCTCCTGGAGGGCGTACGCGGCGCCGTAAGCCTCCAGCGCCCACACCTCCATCTCACCGAAGCGCTGGCCACCGAACTGAGCCTTACCGCCCAGCGGCTGCTGGGTGATCATGGAGTACGGGCCGGTCGAGCGGGCGTGCAGCTTGTCGTCGACCAGGTGGTGCAGCTTGAGGATGTACATGTAGCCGACCGAGATCGGGTCCGGGAACGGCTCGCCGGAGCGGCCGTCGTAGAGCCGGGCCTTGCCGGAGGGCAGGACCATCCGCTCGCCGTCGCGGTTGGGCAGGGTCGCCGTGAACAGACCGGCGATCTCGTCCTCGCGGGCGCCGTCGAACACCGGGGTGGCGACGTTGGTGCCGGGCTCGACGTCGTCGGCGCCGATCGAGGCGAGCCGCTTCTGCCACTCCTCCTCGATCCCCTCGACCTTCCAGCCCTGGGAGGCGAGCCAGCCCAGGTGGATCTCCAGGACCTGGCCCGGGTTCATCCGGGACGGGACGCCCAGCGGGTTGAGGATGACGTCGACCGGGGTGCCGTCCTCCATGAACGGCATGTCCTCGATCGGCAGGATCTTGGAGATGACGCCCTTGTTGCCGTGGCGGCCGGCGAGCTTGTCACCGTCGGTGATCTTGCGCTTCTGGGCCACGTAGACGCGGACGAGCTGGTTGACGCCCGGAGGCAGCTCGTCGCCCTCCTCGCGGTCGAAGACGCGGACGCCGATGACCTTGCCGGTCTCGCCGTGCGGCACCTTCAGCGAGGTGTCGCGGACCTCGCGCGCCTTCTCGCCGAAGATCGCGCGCAGCAGCCGCTCCTCCGGGGTCAGCTCGGTCTCACCCTTCGGGGTGACCTTGCCGACCAGGATGTCGCCCGCCTCGACCTCGGCGCCGATGCGGATGATGCCGCGCTCGTCGAGGTCGGCCAGGACCTCCTCGGAGACGTTCGGGATGTCCCGGGTGATCTCCTCGGGGCCCAGCTTGGTGTCACGGGCGTCGACCTCGTGCTCCTCGATGTGGATCGAGGAGAGGACGTCGTCCTGGACGAGGCGCTGCGACAGGATGATCGCGTCCTCGTAGTTGTGGCCCTCCCACGGCATGAACGCCACCAGGAGGTTCTTGCCGAGCGCCATCTCGCCCTGCTCGGTCGAGGGGCCGTCGGCGAGGACCTGGCCGGTCACCACGCGGTCGCCCTCGTCCACGACGACCTTCTGGTTGAAGGAGGTGCCCTGGTTGGAGCGGAAGAACTTGGCGACGCGGTAGGTGGTGTAGGTGCCGTCGTCGTTGGCCACGGTGACGTAGTCGGCGGAGACCTCCTGGACCACGCCGTCCTTCTCGGCCTTGATCACGTCGCCGGCGTCGACCGCGCAGCGGTACTCCATGCCGGTGCCGACCAGCGGGGCCTCGGCACGGATCAGCGGGACGGCCTGGCGCATCATGTTCGAGCCCATGAGCGCACGGTTGGCGTCGTCGTGCTCCAGGAACGGGATCATGGCGGTCGCGACCGACACCATCTGGCGCGGCGAGACGTCCATGTAGTCGACCTCGTCACCGGGGATGAGGTCGACCTCGCCGCCGCGGCGGCGGACCAGGACGCGGTCCTCGGCGAACCGCATGTCGTCGGTCAGCGGCGCGTTCGCCTGGGCGATGACGTAGCGGTCCTCCTCGTCGGCGGTCAGGTAGTTGACCTCGTCGGTGACCACGCCGTCGACCACCCGGCGGTAGGGGGTCTCCACGAAGCCGAACGCGTTGACCCGGCCGTAGGAGGCCAGCGAGCCGATCAGACCGATGTTCGGGCCTTCGGGGGTCTCGATCGGGCACATGCGGCCGTAGTGCGAGGGGTGCACGTCACGGACCTCGAAGCCCGCCCGCTCACGGGACAGACCGCCGGGGCCCAGCGCGGACAGACGGCGCTTGTGGGTCAGGCCCGACAGCGGGTTCGTCTGGTCCATGAACTGCGACAGCTGGCTGGTGCCGAAGAACTCCTTGATGGAGGCGACGACCGGCCGGATGTTGATCAGGGTCTGCGGCGTGATCGCCTCGACGTCCTGGGTCGTCATCCGCTCCCGGACGACGCGCTCCATACGGGCCAGACCGGTGCGGACCTGGTTCTGGATGAGCTCGCCGACGTTGCGCAGGCGGCGGTTGCCGAAGTGGTCGATGTCGTCGGTCTCGACGACGATCGTCCGGCCGTTCTCCCCGACCGTCTCGGTCTCACCGGCGTGCAGCTTGACCAGGTACTTGATCGTGGCGATGACGTCGTCGACGGTCAGCACGCCGGCGTCCAGCGGCTGGTCACCGCCGAGCTTCCGGTTGATCTTGTAGCGGCCGACCTTGGCCAGGTCGTAGCGCTTGGGGTTGAAGTAGAGGTTCTCCAGAAGCGTCTGGGCGGCCTCGCGCGTCGGCGGCTCGCCCGGACGCAGCTTGCGGTAGATGTCGAGCAGCGCGTCGTCCTGGCCCTGGGTGTGGTCCTTCTCCAGGGTGGCGCGCATGGACTCGTACTGGCCGAACTCCTCCAGGATCTGCTCGGTGGTCCAGCCGAGCGCCTTGAGGAGGACGGTGACGGACTGCTTGCGCTTGCGGTCGATGCGGACACCGACCATGTCGCGCTTGTCGATCTCCATCTCCAGCCAGGCGCCGCGAGACGGAATGATCTTGGCGGAGAAGATGTCCTTGTCGGACGTCTTGTCGATGCTGCTGTCGAAGTAGACACCCGGCGAGCGCACCAGCTGGGAGACCACGACACGCTCGGTGCCGTTGATGACGAAGGTGCCCTTGTTGGTCATGAGCGGGAAGTCGCCCATGAAGACCGTCTGGGACTTGATCTCACCGGTCTCGTTGTTGGTGAACTCGGCGGTGACGAACAGGGGCGCGGCGTAGGTGAAGTCGCGCTCCTTGCACTCGTCGATCGAGTTCTTCGGCGGCTCGAAGCGGTGATCGCGGAAGGTGAGCGACATCGACCCGGAGAAGTCCTCGATCGGGGAGATCTCCTCGAAGATCTCCTCCAGACCGGACTTGGTGGGGACATCCTCACCGCGCTCCAGCGCCGCCTCGACGCGAGCCTTCCAGGCGTCGTTGCCGAGCAGCCAGTCGAAGCTCTCGGTCTGCAGCGCAAGGAGGTTCGGAACCCCGAGGGGCTCCTTGATCTTCGCAAAGGAGATACGCAGCGGGGCGGTGCTGGCGCCGTTGTTCGAATTGGCGGTCGAGGCGTTGCGCGAGGCGGCCAAGAGGGGGTCCTTCCGAGGGCTCGGACTCACTACGCGCATGCCGTGCCCCTGGTGACGGGCAGGGGGCAGTTAATAGGCAGCGCAAAGGGTCAGTGTAGCCACAAGGCCCACTGATGTCCAGTGCGGTATCCGGAGACCGGCACGCGGTACCAATCTCTCCCTCCGGAGGGGCGAGCCCCTCGTCAGTTGTTCAACGCCTGCCGCAAGGTTTCCCACTTCGCCCGCGATCCATGCCTCGGATTGTGGATCGGTGAGACGACGCGTCCTGAGAATTGCGCGCTACGTGCGGTTCGTCAAGGCCCCACCCTCCTCCGGAGCCACAGGGAGCGTACGGCCGGACAGCGTTGATCACCATACCCGCAGGCCTTCGCCAGGCGATACGGCCGTCGCGGAAACGACCGAGGGCGACCACCCGCATGGGTGATCGCCCTCGGAAGGAGAGGGGTCAGCGGACCCCTTCAGTGACCTGGGTCACTCGGTTCACTTGACCTCGACGGAGGCGCCGGCGCCCTTGAGGGACTCGGCGGCCTTGTCGGCGGTCTCCTTGTTGACCTTCTCCAGGACCGGCTTCGGGGTGCCGTCGACCAGGTCCTTGGCCTCCTTCAGGCCGAGGGAGGTCAGCTCGCGCACGACCTTGATGACCTGGATCTTCTTGTCGCCGGCGCCGGTGAGGATGACGTCGAACTCGTCCTTCTCCGGCTCGGCCTCGGCGGCACCACCGGCGGCGGCGCCACCGGCGGCGGCGGCGACGGCGACCGGGGCGGCGGCCTCGACGTCGAACTTCTCCTCGAAGGCCTTCACGAACTCGGAGAGCTCGATGAGGGTCATCTCGCTGAACTGCTCGAGCAGCTCGTCCTGGCTGAGCTTCGCCATGATGGCGGTCCTTCCACTAAGTCGGCTGGTGCCGGGGTGTTCATGTCGGCGGGCGTACTGGGGCCCGCTGCGACCGAGTGCGCCTGGAGCGGGTTACTCGGCCTCGGCGGGAGCCGGCGTACCGGCACCGCCCTGCTCCTGCTTGGCGCGAAGGGCGTCCGCGGTGCGGACGAACTTCGACAGCGGGGCCTGGAAGGTCGCCGCGGCCTTGGCCATGGACGCCTTCATGCCGCCGGCCAGCTTGGCGAGCAGCACCTCGCGGGACTCGAGGTCCGCGAGCTTCTTGATGTCGTCGGCGCTGAGCGCCTTGCCCTCGAGGACACCGCCCTTGATGACGAGCTGGGGGTTGTCCTTGGCGAAGTCACGCAGACTCTTCGCCGCCTCGACCGGGTCACCGGTCACGAAGGCGACGGCGGTGGAGTCGACGAAGAACTCGTCGAGCTCGGTGACCCCGGCCTCGTTGGCCGCGATCTTGGTAAGCGTGTTCTTCGCCACACGGTACTGAGCGTTCTCACCGAGAGAACGGCGCAGGTCCTTGAGCTGAGCGACGCTGAGACCGGTGTACGCGGTCACAACGGCGGCGTTGGAGTTCTGGAACTTCTCCCTGATCTCCTCGACGGCTGCGACCTTGTCGGGACTCGCCATGAGCCTCGGCCCTCCTTTCCGGGTGATGCGATCCTCGACCGTGCCTTTCGACAGGTCATGACGCCGGACCGCCCACGTCGGGCGCACGAGGAAGGGGTCTTGCACAAAACGAAACGCCCCGGCGCAGGCGCACGGGGCGTGACTCGACCGGTGCGCACACCGGGAGTCCTCCACTGTCACCTGCGCAGGTCGCCCGCTCCAAGCGGATCCTTCGGCCACCGGCCCCGGATCCGCGGGGGATCTGGGAGCACGGCAACGACCAGCGGTCTTTGGCTTCGGTGGAAGAGTACGCGAACGCCGTCACGGCAGGCAAATCCACCGGCCCCGCTCCGCCGGCGCCCTCGCTCCGGCCGCCCCCGTGTCC
>NZ_JAKMAY010000075.1:0-21468 GCF_022015835.1 Streptomyces sp. ICN903
CCCCTGCCCCGAGGAGCCCGCACACGATGTACGCACACCTCCCGGCCGCGTCCCCGCCCGTACCACCGTCCGCGCCGCGCGGGGCCGCCCGGCGGCGCATCGCTCCGCGCCGCGTACGGGCCCCGCTCGCCGTCCTCCTGCTCGCCCTGGGGATGCTCGGCACTGGCCTGGCGGCCCCCGCGTCGGCGGCCCGGAACGGACCGCAGGCCCGCGTCCCGGCCGGGGTCACCGCGGGCGTCGCCGTCTTCGACCGCGGCACCGGCGCCTTCACCGAGCGGATCAACGCGGACACGCGCTTCCGCGCCGCTTCGGTGATGAAACTGCTCATCGTGCTGGACCTGCTGTGGGACCGCGTCCCGGACACCCTCCCGGACGCCGACCGCGCCCGGCTGACGGCCATGCTGCGCAGCAGCGACGACTCCGCGGCGAGCCACTACTGGTCCACTCGGGGAGGTGCCGCGATCGTGAACCGGATGGTCTCCCGGCTCGCCCTCACCGGCACCGCCCCGCCGCCGTCCACCCACCCCGGCTACTGGGGCCACACCGCCACCACCGCCGCGGACACCGTACGGATCTACCGCCACATCCTCGATACCGCGCCCGCGGCCGTACGCGACTTCGTCATGGGCAACCTGCGGCAGGCCACCCGCTGCGCGAGCGACGGCTACGACCAGTACTCCGGCATCGCCTCCGCCTTCGAGCGGCCCTGGGCGGTCAAGCAGGGCTGGTCCGGCTTCGGCTCCGGCGGCTGCACCGCCGACACCCCGGCCACGGCGTCCGCCTCCGCCCTCTCCACGGCTTCCACGGCTTCCGCGGCATCCGCCGGGGAGTTGGACCTGGTGAGCGAGGCCCTGCACTCCACGGGCACGGTCGGCGGCGACGACCGAGCCATCGTGGCCGTCCTCACCCTCCACCCCGACGGCACCCCGTACGGCACCGCCTACTCCCGGCTCACCGAGCTGACCGGCTCGCTCGACGTCCCCGGAGCCCGGCGCCCGGCGGGCACCTGGGTCGGCACCTGGGGCTCCGGCGTCCGCGTGCGCACCGGGCCCACCACCGGCTCCTCCGTGGTGACCACCCTGCCGGCCGACGTCGACGTCCTGGTCGGCTGCCAGAAGCGCGGCCAGACGGTCTCCGTGCCGCCCTACACCAACGACTGGTGGGCCTACCTGCCCCAGTACGGCGGCTACATGACGAACATCTACGCCGCCACCCCGGACAACAGGATCCCCGGCGTCCCCGACTGCCCGTAGGCCGCGCGACCCGTGTCCGGGCGCCCGTCCGGGGGCGCCCGGCTCAGGGCACGGGCCCGTCCAGAAGGGCGGTGCCCAGCGGGGTGCGGCGGTGCAGCACCCGCATCCCGTCCCGCCGGGAGGCCACCAGCCCCGCGTCCCGCAGCACCGCCACGTGGTGGCTCACCGTCGACGGCGCCAGGCCCGTGAGGGACGCCAGGCCGGTGGTCGTCACCGGCTCCTCCAGCAACTCCAGCACCCGTGAGCGCGTACCGCCGATCAGCTGCGCCACCGGCGGCGCCGCCTCGTCCCGCCGCAGCCGGGTCAACCAGCCGGGCGCGGGGGAGAGCGGATGCACCAGGACCGGCGGCAGCGAGTCGTCCGCCAGCACCAGCGGGGTGCGGACGCAGAAGAAGCCGGGCATCAGCGTCAACGCCCTTCCCTCCAGACGCAGTTCGCGCTCCAGTGGATAAGGCGCCCGCAGCGCGCGCCCGCCGTACTCCCACCCCTCGGGCGCGGCGTAGCTCGCCAGCAGCGCCTCCGCGCCCCCCGCCAGGGCGGCCTCGCCCCGGCGGGCGCGGTCGGCCGCGGCCTGTGCCCGGACGGCCGCCAGATACGGGGCCACCGCCACGTCGTGGTAGCGGCGCAGGGCCTCGCCCAGCCAGCGCAGCGCCTCCGCCCCGCCCTCGGCCACCCACCGCACGCTCCGCGGCACCGGACCGCGCACGTAAACCCGCGCCAGCTCCTCGGCCAGCCGCCGCCGGGGCGTGGCCAGCACCCGCTCCAGGGCCGCGTCCAGGTCGTCCTCACCGCGGCCGGGGGTGAGGAAGTCGGGGAAGTACGGGGCCGGCGGGCACAGCCGCATCAGCTCCCGGACCACCGGGAGCATCCGGCGCCGCTCCAGCGCGGTGCGCACCTCCTGCCGCCAGGGGTCGAAGACGAGCGCGGCCTGCCGGTTCTGCAGCAGGTGCAGGCTCAGTACGGCCTCCCACAGCGGATCGGTCCGCCGCGCCACCCGCAACCGGGCCAACTCCCCGCTGTCGAAGCGCACATGCAACATGGGCACATCCCGTCGAGGCCGCGGCCCCGCCGGGCCGATTCCAGCGGGAACCTTCCCACCGCCGAACCGAGTTGAACGACCCCGCGCGACCGAGCCACCGCGTGCCCGCGATCGGATCAGTCGCCGTGGCACAGGCGGACGGGATCGATCAGCTGGACGGTGGGGTCGTCCTCGGCTTCAGTGGTCTCGGTGGCGGTGAACATGAAGCCGCCGCTCGCCCGCGTGACGGCGTCCGGGAGGAAAGTCTCTCCCCGGCGACGCTGGCCGGAGACCACGCCCAGGGCGGCGCGTGGGTTGGGCAGAGTGGCGAAGCGGGTCAGCTCAACCACCCGGAGTCGCGGTTGAAGACCGCGACGAGCCTGTCCATGATGCGCATTTGCATGTATAGGCGCACTTATTATAGCTCCGCTTATTCAACGTTCCGGTCCTCCTTCGCGTGCGTGCAGACGCCGCCGAACCGCCGGTACCCGGCTCAACAGCACCTACATCCCGGTTCGCCACCAGACGCGCCTCACGCAACCGATCGCGCAGGGCCCGCACCTCCCCGGCTCGCCTACCTGGCGACTACGGGTCCCGGGCTCGTCGGTCGACGAGCCCCCTGCCGCGTTCGCGCCCTGTGCGCAGGCGACAGCCGGAAGAAGCGGCAGCCACTCCGAGGGGATCGCTCCCTCGACCGGTCACACTCGTGCAGGGAACGATGGGCTCCGCCGAATGGGTTACCGCGCGGGCGGTGAGAGTTGTCTCAGGAACAGCGACCAGAGGAGAAGTACCCATGGGGAACGTCCACGTGCGCAAGGGAGAGCACCGGTACGCCTACCACACCGACCCCGACTGTCCCGCGCTGAACGGCAAACCGGAGACCTTCGTCGGGAAGGTGGAGATCCCCAAGGAGGATGCAGAGGCGCAGGGGCTCAAGCCCTGTCGGCAGTGCGAGCGGTAGCAAGCGTGGTCGTTCCGCGCAGGGCCGCGGCATCAATTCGAGGGGGAGCGTGGCGCTGAGGCGAAAAGGATCACGGCGCATCGTGGTCGACGGCACGGCCTACCGCTGGCGTCTGCGCGGGAGACCCACGTACGACCAGGGCATGTGCTGGTCCCCCTGCACCTACGCCGTCGAGGGGGCCGACCGGCCGGGTGCCGTGCTCGTCGTTACGACCGACCGGCCGCACACCGGCAACGGGGTCGGCGTGCCCGCCGACCCCGTGCTGCCCGGGGAGGTCGCGCATGCCGTCCGTACCGCCCTCGCGCGCGGCTGGAAGCCGGAGCGCCCCGGCTCTCCATTCCATCTGGACCGGTCGGACGGCTTCGTCCCGTGGGGCTGAGGGGCGGGTGATGTCCTGAGGCCACAGGTCCAAGCGCACATACGAAGACCCCGCACCCAGCGTCGCGGCTGGTGGCGGGGTCTGTCGGTACCTTCTGCGAGGTACCCCCGGCAGGATTCGAACCTGCGCACACGGCTCCGGAGGCCCCTTGAGCTCGCAGCAACGCCCCTGGTGACAGAGCTGAAACCACATACTTGACGACCTCGTGTCCACGGATGGTCCAGAATGTCGAGCCGTGCAGGGTAGCGACAGTGCGGCCTTGAAGAAGGGACAATCCCTCTGTTGCCCTCATGGCGGCATGGAGTGCATCAGCACCCGCCTGAGCAACGAGTGATGCGACCTCTTACCGGGGCGAATCAACAGCGGGCGCCGCGGGGTGGGCTGTTCGACTACTGTGTGGGTTTGGTGATGATGGTTCGGTGAGGTGGGAGCACATGGGGGACGTGGGGGCCTTGTCGCTTCAGGCCGTTGCCCGTGCACACGCGGAGGGCGGAGTTGGTTGGTGCCGGCAGTTGGTCTGCCGCGCTGGTACCTGCTGCAGAACGAGGTGCTAGGCGAGTACCGGCCCGAGTTTGATCTGCTTCGGGGCGTTCTTGATGCGGCCCACGTCAGAGTCACAACCAGTGCCCCCGACCACGCTACAACGATGTCACAGGGCACCCTAGACTCCAGCTGAGACCAGCCCGAGACCACCCCGACGCGCGGAACGAGACAAAGGTGTTCAGCCAAAGTGAGTAAGCTCGGAAGTTTTGTGTGGGGCATCGCCGACCTCCTGCGTGGGCCGTACAAGCCGCACCAGTACGGCGCCGTAATCCTGCCGATGACCATCCTGCGCCGCTTGGAGTGCGTGATGGAGCCGCATCGCGAGGCAATGGCGAAGACGGTCGCAGAGTATGACGATGACCTGCGGCGCAAGACGTTCGTTCGCCGAACAACGGGGCTGCCGTTCTATAACACCTCGGCGTTCACCCTCGAGAGAGCTCTCAAGGACCCTGACAACCTGGCCTCGAACCTCGTCGACTACATCAATGGGTTCTCGTCCGAGATCGACGTGTTCAAGCACTTTGAGTTTGAGAGGCAGATACACGATCTCGACAAAGCTGCTCGCCTGAACGTGGTCGTGCAGGCGTTCGCCAGGGTTGATCTGCACCCAGACGCCGTCGACAACGCCGGTATGGGCGATTTGTTCGAAAATCTCATTTACCGAGACTTCGAGGCCGCGAACGCCGAGGCAGGCGACTTTTACACCCCACGAGACGCGATCCGGCTCCTGGTCGACCTCGTCTTTGCTGAGGACACCGACGCCCTGCGAGCGCCAGGCACCCTGCGCTCGGTCTATGACCCCACGGCGGGCACTGGCGGAATGCTGTCCGTCGCAGAAGAGCACCTGCTCTCGCTCAACCCAAAAGCGAAGCTCGCCCTGTACGCCCAGGAAGTCAATCCGGCTTCGTACGCGGTTTGCAAGTCCGACTTGCTCATCAAAGGGCAGGACGTGTCGAACGTTCGACGCGGTGACACATTGGCCAGCGACTTGTTCGATGGGGAGACCTTCGACTACTGCCTGTCCAATCCGCCATACGGCGTCGACTGGAGGGCGTCAGAGAAGGCCGTGCGCGCCGAGCATCTGCTCGGTGACGAGGGGCGGTTTGGCGCTGGCCTGCCCGCTGTCGGTGACGGCGCGATGCTGTTCCTTCTTCACCTCATTTCAAAAATGCGCCCTGTGGACGCAAAGGGCAACGGCGGCCGTGCCGGCATCGTCCTGTCCGGCTCCCCGCTGTTCAACGGTGGTGCTGGCTCCGGTCCGTCGGACATTCGTGGGTACCTACTCGAGAAAGACCTCGTCGAGGCGATCATTGCTCTGCCGAACGACATGTTCTACAACACCGGCATTGTGACCTACCTGTGGATCCTGGACAACGCCAAGTCGCCTAAGCGCGAGGGCAGGGTGCAGCTCATCGACGCCACCAACATGGGGACGAAGATGCGTAAGAGCCTCGGCGCCAAGCGCGTAGAAATCTGCGAAGCTCAACGGGCCGAGATCGTCCAAACCTACGACAAATTCGTTGAGACACCCACGTCCAAGATCTTCGACAACCTCGACTTCGCCTACTGGTCTATCACTGTCGAGCGGCCGCTCCGCCTGAATTTTGCATGTACTCCCGAGCGCATCCAGGCGGCCGTTAAGGCTCTCCCTAACTTGCGTGGACTCGGCGAGACCCTGGATACCTTTGGCGAGGCTGTGTACCTCAATCGCGAGGACTTCTTGCACGACTTGGGTAAACACCTTGGTACCGCCGGGATCCGCCTCACGACGCCGCAGCGCAAAGCCCTGTGGCAGGCGCTGGGCGAGCGTGATGAGAATGCCGACATCTGCATCGTCCAGACAGGCAAGCTAAAGGGTTCTGCTGAGCCTGACCCCACCTTGCGCGACACAGAGGTGGTGCCGTTCGGGTGGGGTGGCCACAAAAAGAAACACGATGCCGTGCGCGAGACGATCGAAGCCTATTTCGCGAACGAGGTGGCCCCGCACGTACCCGATGCCTGGATCGACTACGACAAGACCAAAGTGGGCTACGAGATCCCCTTCACTAGGCACTTCTATACTTTTGTTCCCCCCCGCCCGCTGGCGGAGATCGATGCTGATCTCAACAAGGTCGTGGACGACATCCTGCACCTGCTGCGGGAGGTTGAGCGATGACTACTGCGGTGATGCACCCCGCGGTTCAGGCACGAGTCTCGAAGTGGCTCGGCGTCCTTCCCTCTGGCTGGTCCGGGGCGCGGCTCTGCCAGGTCGCCGAGGCGTGGACAAGTAACGTCGATAAGCACACCGTTGAGGGGCAACCGGAGGTGCGCCTGTGCAACTACACCGACGTCTACAAAAACGAGTCGATTACATCCGACCTCGACTTCATGGAGGCGACAGCCACTCCCGAGCAGATCGCACGTTTTCGTATTCGGCGTGGGGACACGATCATCACAAAGGACTCCGAGACTGCCGACGACATCGGCATCCCGGCCTATGTTGAGTACGAAGCCGATGACCTAATCTGCGGGTACCACTTGGCGATCGTGCGCCCCGATCCGCGGGCAATAGCGCCACGGTTCCTCTACTGGGTCATGGCATCGGGCGCTGTGCTCGGCCAGTGGAGGGTCCTTGCATCGGGCGTGACCCGTGTCGGACTCCGCAGCACGGACCTGACGAAAGCAACGATCCCGCTCCCGCCCGCCGGCGAGCAGCGAGCTATCGCTGACTTTCTGGACTCTGAGACAGCACAGATCGACGCCCTCATTGCCAAACAAAACGCACTTATCGACGTTCTACGTGAACGCCGATCCGCTGTGCGAGAGGCGTTTGCGCGTCATGCACTAGTTGGCAACCGTCTCAAGTGGCGGCTCTCAGAGGTGGATGAGCGAGCTGGGGATCGTGCGGACGCGTTGCCGCTCATGTCGGTCTCGATCGATTGGGGAGTTCGTCGCCGGGACGAGATCACCTCGGACCCGCCGCGAGCTGAGGACCTGAGCAAGTACAAAGTCTGTGCTGCTGGCGACATCGTGGTCAACAGGATGCGAGCATTTCAGGGAGCTTTGGGAGTGGCGCCCACAGCTGGGATTGTCAGCCCTGACTACGCCGTGCTTCGTGCCGCTGCGGGGACGAGTTCTGCATGGTTGTCCGAGGTGATGAGAACACGCACCTTCGTGGGTGAGATCGTTCTTCGGCTACGGGGTATCGGCACCACGGGCTCTGGCGCAGTACGCACGCCCAGGATCAACGTGAACGATCTCCTGGACATTCGTGTAGCTGAAACCTCGAATGGCGATCAGCTCAGCGAACTAGCTGACTATGGTAAACAGACAGCGAAGATCGACGCCCTGATCGCCAAGGTGCAGCAGCACATCGCGCTCGCGCAGGAGCGCCGTGCCGCGCTCATCACGGAGGCTGTCACTGGCCAGATCGACGTCGCCCGGGGGGTGCAGCCTGATGGCTAGCGATTTGAGTCGCGAGGAGCAGTTCGAGACCGAGATTTGCGAGTACCTTGCCGCACATGGGTGGCTGTATTCACCCAGCGACGCTGGCTATGACACCGAGAGGGCCCTCTTTCCGAAGGATGTGCTCGGCTGGCTCACGGACACACAACCCGAGCAGCTGGCGAAGGTCGTCAAAGCGGGGTCTGTGTCGGAGAGCAAGCAGCGTGAGCAAGTCCTCGACGCTATCACAAAGAGACTAGACGCCCCGATGAGCCATGGTGGTGGCATGCTAAATGTGCTGCGCCGCCCCGTGTCGCACGTTAACGCGACATTGCGTATGTGCCAGTTCAAGCCGGCCACGATGCTGAACCCCAAGACAGTCGAGGACTACGAAAAGGTCCGACTGCGGGTGATGCGGCAGGTTCACTTTTCGCCTGACAAAGGCGATAATCGGGCGATCGATCTCGTATTTTTCGTTAATGGTCTGCCAGTGGCGACGCTTGAGCTTAAAACCTACTTCAAGCAGGAAGTACACTCGGCGATTGACCAGTACAAACAGGACCGCTCCCCCAAGGGGCAACCGCTACTCGGCCATGGGAACCGTGCTCTGGTTCACTTCGCCGTCGACGACGACGAAGTATGGATGACCACGCGCCTTGCCGGAGCTAAGACGTTCTTTCTGCCGTTCAATCGTGGGACTGTCGATGGCGGGAAGGGCAATCCCCCGAATCCGAATGGCGAGGCGACAGCGTACCTCTGGGAGCGGGTGCTGCAGCGGGACTCGTGGCTGAACATCCTCGGTGCGCTGATGTTCACCCGTCACGAGGAGAAGGTTGATCCTATCAGCGGTAAGAAGTCAAAGAAATCCACGATCTTGTTCCCTCGTTTCCACCAATGGGAGGCGGTTACGTCCCTGGTGGAGGCTGCTCGCACTGAGGGGCCGGGTCACAAATACCTGATTCAGCACTCGGCGGGGTCGGGTAAGACAAATTCGATCGCATGGACTGCGCACCGATTGGCGCGTCTGCATAATTCGAACAACGCGAAAGTGTTCGACACCGTCTTGGTCCTCACCGACCGCACTGTGCTGGACGACCAGTTGCAGGAGGCGGTGCGGCAGGTCGACAACCAGCCGAACCTCGTCGTGACAATCGATGAGACGGAGACGCGGCGCGCAGGTGGGTCGAAGTCCAAAGCGTTGGCCGCCGCGCTGCAGGACAAGCGACTGATAGTCGTCGTGACGATTCAGACGTTCCCGTTTGTAATGAAGGAGTTGACGGAGAACAAAGCTCTGGCAGGGCACAGCTTCGCAATTATTGTCGACGAGGCGCACACTTCACAGTCGGGCGCGACCGCGACCGAGGTCCGAAAAGTGCTGTCGGCTGGCGGTGTAGAAGTCGAAGAGCCTGTCCCCGTGGACGGGGAGGATGTACTTAACGCAGAGATAGCACGGCAGACAGCTCAGCGTGCGAATCCGAAGAATATCTCTTACTTTGCTTTCACCGCGACTCCGAAGGACAAGACACTTCAGCTTTTCGGCCGTCGCGATGAAGATGGGTTGCCCCGAGCATTTCACGTCTACTCGATGCGGCAAGCGATCGAGGAGGAGTTCATCCTCGACGTGCTGCGTGGCTATCAGACTTACTCCACGGCGTTCGAGATCGAGACCAGCGCCAAGGGCGGCGTCATCGCCACCACACACAGCACCGACGAGGCCGCTGACGGTAACCTTGTGGAAGAGTCAGCGGCAGCCCGCGGCATCATGCGGTTCGTCAAGCTCCACCCGTCCAACATCGGACAGAAGGTGGAGATTATCGTGGAGCACTTTCGCGCGAACGTCGCCCATTTGCTAGAGGGGCATGCCAAGGCGATGGTCGTCACCGACTCGCGCATTGCGGCAGTGCGGTATAAGGCCGAGATCGACGCGTATGTCAAGAAAAAGGGATACGACCTGAGAACCTTGGTTGCGTTCTCCGGTACAGTCGACGACCCTGACTACGCCATCGAAAGGGCTACCGAGGCGTCGATGAACCCTGGGGCGCGGCGGGACTTGGCTGAAGAGTTCAAAGGCTCGGCTTACCGGGTCATGATCGTTGCGGACAAATTCCAAACAGGGTTCGACCAACCACTTCTCTGTGCGATGTACGTCGACAAGACCCTAGGTCGCATCGACGCCGTGCAGACCCTGTCCCGACTGAACCGCACATATCAGTCACCAGTCGGCGAGAAGAAGGAACGTACGTTCGTGCTGGATTTCGCCAACAAGCCGGCTGACATCCAGGCGTCGTTCGAGCCGTACTACAGGGAGGCGCGTATTGAGTCGACCACCGACCCGAACATCGTCCATGAGATCGCAGCCAAGCTCGCCGAAGCGGATATATACACCGACGACGACGTGGAGGCTTTCGCTCATGCCTGGTTCACGCGAGCCGGGCACGGTGCACTGTCGGCGACGATTCAGGGCCCCAAAGACCGGTTTGCCGCGCTTTACAAGTCGGCCAAAAAACGTGACGACAAGGCGGAGATCCTGCGCCTCGAGCTGTTCCGCAAGGATGTCGGCACCTTCGTGCGGCTGTACGACTTCATGTCTCAGATCGTCGACTACGAGAACACTGCACTTGAGAAGCTCTCTGTCTTCCTGCGCCAGTTCGCCCGCGTCATCATGACCGATCGCTTGACTTCGGTCGTCGACCTGTCCGACGTCACGCTCAAGCGCATAAAACATATTGATCGCGGCAAGTCCGACCTGTCGCTTGGAGCAGAGCGTACTTTGAAGCCGGCCTCCGAGGCAGGCTCGGGTAGCGCAAGCAGGGATCCGAAGCTGGTCGCCCTTGCCGAGGTTGTCTCGCGAATTAACTCTTTGTTCGCTGGCGAGTTCGAAGCGGGCAGTGTTGAGGGCTTCGTGAAGTCTGCCGCGAGCGAAGTAATTTCTGACCCCGAAGTCGCCGAAGAGATCGACGCTAACGAGCTCGACCAATTCCGCAAGTCGCCGACTCTGCCGACCAAGGTAATCGACGCCGTGCTCGACGTACCAGGCGTCATGGAAAAGATGGCAGGCCGTGTCGTGGGCGACGCCGACCTCGTTGACCTCATCGCCCAAGCCGCCTACCTGCTGCACAAGATCGGGCAGGATCAGCGGCAGAGTGACGGTGGCGAAGAATCCGATGCCTGAAGGCCATAAGGCGGCGGTGAGCTCGACTTACTCATGGGCGTTTGGGCGAGGTGTGACTGGTCTAGTCTTCAGTGCTTTTCCCTCTGAGTCCATGATGTCCCTGGAACTTTTGAGTTAGTTCGAGTCGGGAAGTCCATACTCCGGTAGGCCTGATGATTAAATAAGGTCGGCGTAGCGGGTTTGGGCTGGAGCTGCTTTGGCGCGAGGGATCATGGCCCCGTAAGCTTTCGGCGCGTCGGGCAGTCTGTGGACCTGCCCGGTAAAGCACGACGTTGGGGCCATGATCTTCGAGGCTCGCGCCAAAGTGGCTGCCTAAAGCCGTGGAGCCGACCGCCCCAGCCACGACGTACCCCTTCTCTGGCATCAGGCGGCTGATTGCTGAGAGCGCGGCCCGGGCGCCGGCCGGGCTGGAGCGGGGCGGAGACAGGAGCGCAGGCCCGGCCGGGGGCCGGGCCGCGCGCGGGGAGCGGAGCGAGCCGCCTTGAACTCGTAGAGAAGGTTGTTACTCAGTGGGCTGGTTGGGCTGTGTCCGGTCCCGGTTGGGCTGGCGTTGGCGGTCGTGCTCGATGGTGTAGGCGACCGTTTCGGCGCAGTGGATGACCATCTGGAGGCGGTTGAGGACGTCGCGGCGGGCGGCCTCGATGAGGTCTTGGTGCGTGGGGGTCGGCTCGGTGCTGGTGTGGGGTGTCCAGAAGCCGCGGTGGCTGTGGTCGGTGACGATGTCCTGGCAGGCGCGGACGACGGCGTTCAGGGCGGCGGTGATCTCGTAGCGGTACAGCTGCTCGTTCCGGGCGGCTCGGTCGTGGTTCATGGGCGGGGCCTTGTAGTGGGTCGGGCGGTGAGCAGGTAGCGGATGGCGTCGTCAAAGACGGTGTGGGTGTAGGGCGTGCCGGAGGCGAGGACGGCTAACGCGTGTTCGTGGGCCTGATGGTCGTGGAGCCAGGCCAGGAGGGGGCGGGCGGCCGGTGGGTCGAGCTGGTCGCTGATGTGGCGGGCCCGCAGGTGGAGCCAGCGCAGGGCGAGCCGCGGTGAGCCGGCTGCGTGGGCGCCGAGCCAGAACGTGCGGCCGTCATCGAGGGTGTGGGCGATCGCCTCGCACCAGTAGGAGCGGGTCAGCATGGCTGGGCTTCCCGTGCGGTCTGCTGCGGTGTAGAGGCGCGGAGGTGAGCGGTCACCGTGTGGCCGTGGCCGTCGTGGTGGATGTCCAGCGCTGCGGCGAGGACGGTGACGATGGCCAGTCCCCGGCCGTGGGTGGCCTCCTCGTCGGGGTGGGTGGTCTGCGGGTGTGTGGTGGTGGCGCCGGTGTCGGTGACGGTGAGCGTCACGGCTTCGGTGGTGCGGGTGATGGTGACGCGGAAGGCGGGCCCGGTGGTGTGGGTGACCGCGTTGGCGCCCAGCTCGGTGACGATCAGCGCCGCGTCGTCGGCGCATGGGCTGTCGTGGAGGATGTCGCGGGTCCAGCGGCGGGCGCGGCCGACCTCGGCCGGGAGTCTCGGGCAGGAGAGTTCCCAGACTCGCACCATACTCGTATACTCGTCCATACAAGTTCCTTCGTGCTGGTAGGCGGCCATGGGCAGTGGATTCGGGCTAGACGAGTTTCACGCCGTCATGCGCCCGGACGGCCGGCGGGGCTGCCGCATCCAAGGCGTCCAGGACGCGCACGGCGTATGCCTCGTCGGCGAGTTCGGTGACATCCTCGCGGGTGGCCCAGCGCAGCGCGCGAGTCTCGTCACCGGTGGTGGGAGTGCCGTCGATCGCCTCGCAGCGGAAGACGAGCGAGACGATCAGGCCGGTCATGTTCTTGTAGACGCCGGTCAGGGCCGCCGGAAGGGCGATCTTGATGCCGGTCTCTTCGAGGACCTCGCGCTGCAGGGCCTCGGGGATGGTCTCGCCCGGTTCGAGGACTCCGCCCGGCGGCTCCCAGTGCCCGTTGTCCCTGCGCTTGATCAGCAGGGCCCGGCCGCGGTCGTCAACGATGACTCCGGCGACGCTCACGGAGTGGGGGCGTTCGGCAGTACTCACGGTCCTCGGCTTCCTGAAGCTGACTAGGCTCTCCACCGTAGCAACGACACTCAGCCTCTCGTCTAGATATCCAAAGGAGTAAAGATGGCGGCCTCCCCCTCCGGCGCTCTCGGAGCGCTGGACCCGACCAGTGACCGCGCGGTGTTTAGGCAGATCGCCGACCAGATCCGCGAAGCCATCGACAAGGGCCGGTTCAAGGAGGGCGACAAGCTGCCGTCCGAGGCCGAACTGGTCGAGCATTACGGCGTCTCCCGGATGACGGTGCGCAACTCGCTGTCGATTCTCCAGACCGAGGGCCTGGTGGTCTCCGAGCACGGCAGGGGCGTCTACGTCCGGCCGCGTCCGCCGGTGCGGCGTCTGGCCTCGGACCGCTTCGCCCGGCGCCACCGGGAGCAGGGGAAGTCGGCGTTCATCGTGGAGGCGGAGGCGGCCGGGAGCAAGTCGGAGGTGGACAGCCTGGAGGTCGGGGAGGAGCGGCCCAGCCAGGACATCGCCGCGCGCCTGGGCTCGCCGCGCCGGGTGCTGGCCCGTCGTCGCCGGTATCTGCTGGACGGGCGGCCGGTGGAGTTCGCCACCTCCTACCTGCCGCTGGACCTGGCCCGCAACACCCCGATCGCCCAGCCCAACCCCGGGCCCGGTGGCATCTATGCCCGGCTGGAGGAGCTGGGGCACCGCCTGGACCACTTCGACGAGGAGATCAAGGCCCGGATGCCCACCCCGCAGGAGGTGCGGACGCTGCGGCTGGCCTCCGGCGTGCCGGTCATCCACCTGATCCGCACCGCCTACGACACCGAGGGCCGCGCGGTGGAGGTCTGCGACACGGTGATGGCCGCCGACGCCTACCTCCTGTCGTACCGGTTGCCGGCCACCTGACGGCCGGGGGTGGCGAGGTGCGGTGCGGCCCGGTGTGCGGCTGGTTTCGACTCGTACACACCCAGACGCATACTCGTATAGACGAGTGGGCAAGCTGTGTGGCACAGTGGTCCGCGTTCCGAACCGACTCGGGATCACGTCGACGCATCTCGTCTAGACGAGTAGGTGTCAGTGGTTCCGGTGCGATCCAAGGAGAGACAAGACGTTGCGCACCATCCGTGTGGAGACCTCGACCGCCACGATCCTGCTGACCGAAGCCCCTGAGCCCAAGGTCCGCGACCGGCAGACCGGCGAGGTGGCCAAGGACGCCGTGAGCGGCGAGACGCTGATGACGATCGGCGTCGTCTACATCGACGAGGGCGAGTCCGCGCTGATCCGGGTCACCGTGCCGGAAAGCGGCGTCGCCGAGGGCCTGACCCTGGGCGCTCCGGTGTCCCTGCCGGGCCTGGTCGCCAAGCCGTGGGAGAACGTCTTCAACGGCCAGCAGCGGCACGGCATCGCCTACCGGGCCGCCGCCGTCACCCCCGGTGCCGTCCCGGCCGCGGTGGGGGCCTGACCGTGTCCGACCTGATGACGTGGCTGGAGGTGGGCGGTCCCGTCGCCATAGCCGGTGGCGGGGCCGCCGCCTGGGCCAAGTCCCGGTACCCGGCGGCCTACTGGTCCACGATCGGGCTGCCGGTGTCGGTGGCCCGGCTGGTCACCTCGTACGGGGCGGTGATGGACTCCTGCGGGCTGACCGTGCCGCCCTCCCGGCTGCGGGCGCTGGCCACCTGGGCGACCAGCTCCCGGGAGGTCCGCCCGGTGCCACCGCGCCGGGGCCTGATCCGCCCCACCTCGACCGGCCTGCGCCTGCGGCTGCGGCTGGCGCCGGGGCAGGAACCGGCCGACGTGGCCGCCTCGGCCGAACGGCTCCGCCACGCCTGGGGCGTGCACGCCGTCTACGTGACGGAGGTCAAGCCGGGCACGGTCGAGCTGCGCTTGGTCGGCTTCGATGTGCTGGACCGGGTGCGGATGCCGCGCGGTGTCGAGAGCGGGTTCCTTCGGGTGCCGGTGGCGCTGCGGGAGGACGCGACCGCCTTCGTCCGCGACTACCGCGCCATCCCACACCAACTCACCCTCGGCGCCACGCTGTCGGGCAAGTCCATGTACCTGCGCAACCTCGTCGCCGGCCTGGCCCGACAGCCGGTCGCACTGGTCGGGATCGACTGCAAGCGCGGGGTGGAGCTGGCTCCGTTCGCCCCACGCCTGTCGGCGCTGGCCACCGAACCGGCGGAGGCGGCCGAGCTGCTGCCGGTGCTCGTCAAGGAGATGGAGGACCGATACGACCTGATCAAGGCCCGGCAGGGCATCGCCCCGGGCACCCCGGACGAGGAGATCACCTCCGACATCTGGGGCCTGCCGGACGACGAACGGCCCGTGCCGATCGTGCTGGTCGTCGACGAGGTGGCCGAACTCTTCCTGGTCGCCACGAAGAAGGACGAGGAGCGGCGGGACGCGATGGTCACCCAGCTCGTCCGGCTCGCCCAGCTCGGCCGGGCCGCCGGAATCTACCTGGAGGTGTGCGGGCAGCGCTTCGGCGCCGAGCTGGGCAAGGGCGCCACCATGCTCCGCGCCCAGCTCTCCGGCCGCGTCTGCCACCGGGTGAACGACGAGGCCTCGGCCAAGATGGCGCTCGGCGACATCGCCCCCGAAGCGGTGGAGGCAGCCTGCTCCATCGCCCCGGAACGGCCGGGCCTGGCCGTGGCCGGTGACACCTCCGGCGGCTGGTCCCGCATCCGCACCCCCTACCTGTCCCTCACCGACGCCGCCGCCGTCTGCCAGGACACCGCGCACCTCGCCCCCGACGTGCCCGCCCTCGACCCGTTCCGGCCGCACATTCCGCCGGCCCCGGCCGAGTATCCGGCTCCGCTGGTCACGCCTCGGCCCGTGACCGACTGAACCACCCCGCACCACCGGTCGGCGCGACCGCCCTCGCGCCACGTCCCTACCCCTCCCATGCCGAAAACCGAAAGGAGGTGCCACCCATGCGCCGCTACCTGGCCCGCGTCGACGCCGTGCTGGTCCAGGCCGTCATCGCCGGTGCCCTGTCCTTCGCGCACCTGCACGACCTGGCCGCAGCGGCCGGACAGCACGGCTGGAAAGCCTGGGCCTACCCGATCAGCGTCGACCTGCTGATGGTCGCGGCCTGGCGGCGCCTGCGCTCCGGCCACGCCACGACGGCCGGATGGTGCTGGTTCGTCATCGCCCTGGCCGCCTCGCTCGGCGCGAACGTCGCCACCGCCGGACTCCTCGACCTCACCAACGTGCCCGCCTGGCTGCGCATCCTCGTCGCCGGATGGCCCGCCGTCGCCTTCCTCGGCGGAACCCTCCTCGCCCACTCGCCAAGCGCTGCGGCGCCGGGTGAGCCGGACGAGGACGCCGCCGAGCTGCCCGCGGCCGCCGACGCTGCGCCGGAACCCACACCCGAACCGGCCCGGCCTGCCGCACCTGCCGCACCTGCCTCGGCGCTCCCGGCGGCACCCGCCATCCCGGCCGCCCTCGTCGAGCACGCCCGGAAGGTCGCCGACGCCCACCGCGCCCGGACCGGCACGCCCATCGACACCGACACCCTCCGCACCCGCCTCGGCGTCCCGCCCGCCCTGGCCGACCAGATCGCCGCCCAACTCACCTGACAAGGAGGGCTGCTCATGCGCCCGGTCATCCGCCTCGCCCTGGAGTGCTCCGCCCAACTCACCCGCCAAAACCGCCTCGACGAAGCCATGACTGTCGCCGAAGGAGCGTTCCGGCGGGCCACCGCAGACGAACACCCCGAGATCGAACAGTGGCTCATCGACCACACCAGCGACTTCACCGGAGAGGACTGACCGTGCCCGCGCACCGCCGCTTCCGCCGGGTCGTCCGCATCGGCCCCGTCCAGGTCGGCACGGCCTACGACGGCCAGGGCCGCGAGAAGCACACCGCCGCCTGCACCGCGCCGCGCTGTGGCTTCTCCGCCGACTACGACAGCCGCTCCGCCGCCGAGCTGGCCGCCCGTACCCACCGCTGTCCCGTCCGCTGACCGGAGGTTCCCGTGACCGTCTCCCTGCCCCTGGTGGCCGTCCTGGGCGTCATCGCCTGGGCCGCGATCAAGTTCCTCGGCATCCGCCTGTGGGTCGTCGTCGTGATCGCCCTCTTCGGTTTCTACCTCTCCCAGACCTTCCTCGCCCCCGCCATCGACACCGGCACCCGCACCGGGGTCGGGGTCGTCAACGGCACCACCGACTGACAAGGAGAACCGCTGTGTTCCTGCGCCCGCAGTTCCCCACCACACCGCACCTCCCGGCCGCCGCCGAGCACGGCCAGCCGCCGGCCTGCTCCTGCCACCCCGCTCCGGCTCAGCGTCCCGTGCTGCCTCCGGCCACGACCGGCGCGGTGGCCGCCGTGCTTGTCGGCGGCGTGGTGCTGACCGCGCTCCTGGCCGTCGTCGCCGTGACGGCCATATCGGTGGCCGTCGCGGCCCTCGTCCTGCGGTCCCTGCTCACCGGCGGGCACCGCCGCTGAACGGCCGGTCGGGGCGGCCTCGATACCGCCAAGCATCCCGCCGCCCCGACCGGCCTCAACCCCTCGTCCGACCCGCAAGCCAGACAAGGAGAAGCCCATCATCCCCCGCACCACCGCACCGCCGCCGAAAGAACTCGGCATGCTCGCCTCCTGGGGTAGCCTGCCCGGCCTCGTCCGGCAACTGACCGGGCTGGGCGGCTGCGCGCGCCCGATCCGGCTGTCCGGCTACCGCGCCGAACACGCCCTCAACACCACCACCGGTGAGATCGGCCCCGAACTGCACCGGCTGGACTCCACCGACCTCCCGGCCGGGCACCTGCTGGTGCGCTGCAACAACCGCCGCACCACCCGGTGCGCCACCTGCGCCGAGACCTACCGCCGCGACACCTACCAGCTCATCACCGCCGGACTGCGCGGCGGCAAGGGCACCCCCGAAGACGTCGCCGCGCACCCGCGCGTGTTCGCCACCTTCACCGCGCCGAGCTTCGGCCCGGTCCACAACCGCCCCGACTCCGGCCGCTGCCGCTGCGGCACCCGCCACCCGGCCGACGACCCGGCCCTCGGCACGCCGCTGGATCCGGACGCTTACGACTACGAAGCGGCCGTGCTGTGGAACGCGCACGCCGGTGTCATCTGGCGGCGCTTCTCCATCTACCTGCGCCGGGAGATCGCCAAGCGTGCCGGGCTCACCCAACGTGCCTTCCGCCAGTACGCGCGGGTGTCCTTCGCCAAGGTCGCCGAGTACCAGAAGCGCGGCGCGGTCCACTTCCACGCCGTGATCCGCCTCGACGGCCCGACTGGCGGCGACTCCCCGCCGCCGGCCTGGGCCAGCGCCGAGCTGCTGACCGACGCCATCCGTGCCGCCGCGTCCGCCGCCCGGATCACCGGCCCGACCCTCGACGGACGCGAGCACACCTTCGCCTTCGGCCGCCAGCTCGACGTCCGCCCGATCCGATCCGCCGACCTCGACGGCGGCACCGAGCTGACCGACCGGGCCGTCGCGGCCTACATCGCCAAGTACGCCACCAAGGGCGCCGAGACCGCCACCGGCACCCTCGACCGGCCGCTGAAGTTCCTCGCCGAGCTGGCCGGACTCGACCTCACCGACCACGCCCGGCGCATGATCCGCACCGCCTGGACCCTCGGCGCCCGCAAGGACCTGGAACACCTGCGGCTGCGGGCCTGGGCCCACATGCTCGGCTTCCGCGGCCACTTCTCCACCAAGACCCGCCGCTACTCCACCACCCTCGGCGCCCTCCGCACCGCCCGCGCCGAATGGCAACGCCTCCAAGCCGCCATCGCACGCGGCGAGACACCCCACGACCCGTCCGCCGAGCCGGAGGAAACCACGCTCGTCCTCGCCCACTGGGCCTTCGCCGGCACCGGCCTCACAGCGGGCGAGCAATGGCTGACCAACGCACTGACCGCCAACCCCAGCACGGAAGGAGAACCCACATGGACCGCCGCCGCGACGAACTGATGACCGTCCCGCAGATCCTCGCCGAACTCGGCGGAGTGTCCCGGCGCACCTTCTATCGGTGGCGCGAGCTGGGCCAGGGGCCCGCTGCCTTCAAGCTGCCCAACGGGGAGCTCCGGGTGTGGCGGAGTGACTTCACCACGTGGCTGCGGCAGTTGGAGGCGGCGGCGTGAAGTCTCTCGACGTGAAGGTCTGGAGCGTCCGTAAGCGGGACACCAAGACGCCCTCATACGGAGTCCGCTGGTCTGTTGAGGGCAACGTCTTCTCGGAGTCCTTCCGGACTAAGGCGCTTGCCGACCACTACCGCACGAAGCTCATGCGTGCGATGCGCGACGGCGAGGAGTTCGACACAGAGTCGGGCCTTCCGGCCTCGATGGAAGAGAAGAAGTCGGCCGTATCGTGGTACGCCTTCGCTCTCAGGTACCTCGCCATGAAGTGGCCCCATACCGCACCCAACACACGGGACGGCATCAACGAAGCCCTCACCAGCGTGACGCTGGAACTCCTCGACGAGCGCGCCGGACGGCCGTCCGACGAGGTGATCCGCAGAGCATTGCGTAACTGGGCCTTCGTGCTGCCGGGGCCCGATGACCGGGAAGTCCCGGAGGACGTGCGGAACGTTCTCCACTGGGTGTCCAAAGCGTCCCGGCCGCTCGCCGATCTTGCCGAACCGGCCACGGCTCGCGCGGTCCTCGATTCGCTGAAGCTCAAGCTCGACGGCACGGCGGCAGCGGCGGAGACGGTGCGGCGCAAGCGTCGGACGCTCGTCAATGCCGCGAATTACGCTGTCGACCTGGGGGAGCTGCGGGAGAACCCCATAACGGCTGTCCGCTGGCAGAAGCCGAAGGTGTCCAACCAGGTCGATCCGCGGGTCGTCGCTAACCCGGAGCAGGCGCGGAACCTCCTGGCGGCGGTTTCCTACGTGGGCGGGTATCGGCGTGCCCGTGGTCGCCGTCTCGTGGGTCTGTTCGCCGCCATGTACTTCGGCGGCCTCCGGCCGGCGGAAGCGGTCGGCCTCGCCGAGACGGACCTGAGCCTGCCCGAACACGGCTGGGGCTCGGCCCTGCTCCACCGAACTCGCCCGTCTGTCGGAAAGCAATGGACGGACTCGGGGGAGACCCACGACGACCGCGGGCTGAAGAACCGGCCGACCGAGGATGTCCGACGGGTGCCCATCCCGCCCCACCTCGTCGCGGTTCTCCGCGAGCACCTGGCCACCTTCGGCACAGCGGACGACGGGCGGTTGTTCTTCAGTGAGAAGGGCTCGGTCGTCCCGTCCTCGACCTACTACCGCGTGTGGCAGGAGGCCCGGCTCCTCGCGCTTCCGCCGGCAGTCGCAGCCTCGCCGCTCGCGAGTAGGCCTTACGACCTCCGGCACTCGGCGCTGTCGACGTGGCTCAATGCCGGGGTCGACCCGACCGAGGTCGCCGAACGCGCTGGCAATAGCGTTGAGGTCCTGCTGACCCGCTACGCCAAGTGCCTCGACGGACGGCAGGACGTTGCGAACCGGCGTATCGAGGACCTGCTCCGCGAGTACGAGTGAGACAACCTGCACCGATACCGAGGCCCCAGGCATACCGCCTGGGGCCTCCCTCGTTCCGGCCCTACCCGCGCCAATGCTTCGTTTCGTAACGGGCCGATAACAGCCCTACTGAGATTCCTCGGAACCGTCCTCGCTCACTCCAGCGACTCTGCCGCCGACGAACGCCACGCTCAGCGCGAGGGCGGCTACACCGGTGGCTGCCACCAGCTTCATCCCCGCCCCCTGGAACTGCTTGCTCTCGCTGTCCTTCTCGAATACCCGCCCCACGTTTCGTTCGAGGCGGTCGTGGAGGGACTCCCGCTGTGCCTCGCTGAGGTCGTCCCGAGCGAGGTCGGCCTGCAGAGCGTCCCGCTGGTCCTGTGCAGCCTTGTAGAAGTGGTTCTGACTGTTCTCGTTGGCTGCGAGAGTGGACCTGTGGGCCTCTGCGACTGCATCGATGTTGGCCTTGCCCAGGTCCTTGAATGCAGGGAACTGCTCGATGAGCTTGAGCCGCGCCTCGGTGGCCATCTCGGGCATCGCTGCCGCGAACTTGAGCACCTTGTCCTTGGACAGGTTCCGCCAGTTCGGGATACCCAACTTCCGCTTGACCGCTGATTCGTTCACGTCGCCCATCCCCTGACTCCACTCGTCGTCCCGTAAGGCATCCCGGATAGTAGCGGTGCCCATCGACAAGCCCCTCTTCCTCGGCCTGCTCGCCATGACTCTGTGAACGGTATTCGCGGCTCAGGTACACCCAATACGCGTCAGTCGACGGGACGACCGGACCAACGATTGGATGGGACGGTACGACGCAGGTCAGCCCGTCTCTGACTCCGGCCTCGTCGTTCGTCTAGATCCATGAGAGAACCCCTGGGTGCTGGCAGCACTCATGGGCGCCGTTGGTAGCCCCGGTGGCGCGACGACATGTACCTGGGGCAGGCGTCTGGCGTTAGCGCGAGCGTCGCCTTCTCTTAGACCTCACCTGCGGAGATGTTCCAAGATCCCGTCCACGCCTCGTCCACGGACCTCGACATACGCCCGCTCCGGGCTGCATCCGCCTGCACATACGCGAAGACCCCGGCCTCAGCGTTTCCGCTGGTGACGGGGTCTTTGGGCACCTCATACAGGGTACCCCCGGCAGGATTCGAACCTGCGCACACGGCTCCGGAGGCCGTTGCTCTATCCCCTGAGCTACGGGGGCCTGTCGTCGGCGGTCGGTTGATCGCTGCGACAGGTAGAACACTACCAGCTTCCCGGGGGTGGATCGGACAGGGTTTGCGGTTGC
>NZ_JAKMAY010000076.1:0-21248 GCF_022015835.1 Streptomyces sp. ICN903
GGCAGGGGCTCGCGTAGATTGCACAGCGACCGGACGAGAGATCACACGCAGGGGACGGCGCAGGTGGCAGCGGCAGAGCAGGGCCTTCGGCGGGATGTGCAAGGTGCCCGCAGGATCGTGGTGAAGATCGGGTCGTCCTCGCTGACCACGGCCGCCGGCGGGCTGGATGCCGACCGGGTGGACGCGCTGGTGGACGTGGTGGCCAGGCACCTCGGCGCCCCGGAGGCCGAGGACAGCAAGGAGATCGTGCTGGTCTCCTCCGGCGCCATCGCCGCCGGACTGGCGCCGCTGGGTCTGGAGAAACGCCCGCGCGACCTCGCCCGCCAGCAGGCCGCCGCCAGCGTCGGCCAGGGTCTGCTGGTGGCCCGCTACACCGCCTCCTTCGCCCGCTACGGCCGGCGCGTGGGCCAGGTGCTGCTGACCTCGGACGACACCAGCCGCCGCGCGCACTACCGCAACGCCTACCGCACCCTGGACCAGCTCCTGGCCATGGGCACGGTGCCGATCGTCAACGAGAACGACACCGTCGCCACCGACGAGATCCGCTTCGGCGACAACGACCGGCTGGCCGCGCTGGTCGCCCACCTCGTCCGCGCCGAACTGCTGGTCCTGCTCTCCGACGTGGACGGCCTCTACGACGGCAACCCGGCCACCCCCGGCACCTCCCTCATCGAGGAGGTGCGCGGCCCGCACGACCTGGACGGGGTGGAGATCGGCAGCGCCGGGAAGGCCGGGGTCGGCACCGGGGGCATGGTCACCAAGGTCGAGGCGGCCCGGATCGCCGCCGGGGCGGGCGTCCCCGTGGTGCTCACCTCCGCCACCCGAGCCGCCGACGCCCTCGCGGGCCGGCCCGTGGGCACCTACTTCCACCGCACCGGCCGACGCTCCGCCGGCCGGCTGCTGTGGCTGGCCCACGCCTCCGCCCCGCGCGGCGCGCTGGTGCTGGACGACGGCGCGGTACGGGCCGTGGTCGAGCGGCGCACCTCGCTGCTGCCCGCCGGGCTGGCCGGGGTGGAGGGCGAGTTCTCCGCCGGCGACCCGGTCGAGTTGCGGGACGCCGCCGGGCGGGCCGTCGCCCGCGGGCTGGTCAACTTCGACGCGCGCGAGATCCCCCGGCTGATCGGCCGCTCCACCCGCGATCTGGCCCGCGAGCTCGGACCCGCGTACGAGAGGGAGGTCGTCCACCGCGACGATCTGGTCCTGCTGCGCCACTGACGGCACCTTCGACGGCACCTTCGACGGAGCCTTCGGGTCAGCCTTTCAACGGACAGCTTCCCGAAAACCGCCACACGGCGGCTCGAGTACTGGTCAACTTCTGTGGGAGGGCCGCGCCGGGACCGCGTTCCGGGAGGCGGCCGCGACAGCGCAGTCCCACAAGCGCGTTCACATCAGCTCGGCACCACACGGGAGGCCGCCGGTGAGACGACTGACCAGCGTCGACTTGGGGTATCCCCAGCGAGGCGACGGGGCGGGGAGCCCCCTGCGGAGCGGCCCGGCACAGCCGGGCGCCCGCCGCGGCGGGGAGGAGGGCCGCTCCGACGGCGCCTCGCGCCTGTGGCACGTCACCCTCAGCGTCTCAGGGGCCGAGGCGCCGCTGCGGGACGTCAGGCGGGCGCTGGAGCGGCTCGCCCACGACCACCCCTTCCTGCTGGCCGGCCGGTACGCCAACGACCACGCCGAGATCCGCTACTGGGAGGAGGCCCGCGACCTCCACGACGCCGCGGCCGTGGCGCTGCGGCTGTGGGGCGAGCACCGGGCGTCGGCGAAGCTGCCGCCGTGGGAGATCGTCGGGCTGGAGGTCATCGGCCGGGAGACGTACCACCAGCGGGTGGCGGAGGGCTACGGCCCGCACCCCGCCATCCCGGCCGGCGTCCACCCGTTCTGACCCCGTCCGGCCCGGTGACGGGACGGGCGCACCACCCGTCTCGTACTGCGGACCTCCGGATGGACGCCGTCCGCCCTGGCTACGCTTGGGGGCATGAGCAGCGCATCGCAGACCTCGCCCGTGACCGAGACCGCCCGCCGTGCCAAGGAGGCGGCCGCCGCGCTCGCCCCGCTGCCGCGCACCGCGCGTGACGGCGCGCTGCTCGCGATCGCCGACGCCCTGGTGGCCCGCACCGGCGAGATCGTCGAGGCCAACGCCGCCGATGTGGACAGGGCCCGCGCCGCCGGGACGGCCGACTCCATCGTCGACCGGCTCACCCTCACCCCCGAGCGGATCGCCGCCATCGCCTCCGACGTGCGGGACGTGGTGGCCCTGCCCGACCCGGTGGGCGAGGTGGTGCGCGGCTCCACGCTCCCCAACGGCCTGGAGCTGCGCCAGGTGCGGGTGCCGCTCGGTGTGGTCGGCATCATCTACGAGGCCCGGCCCAACGTCACCGTGGACGCGGCCGTGCTCTGCCTGAAGGCCGGCAACGCGGTGCTGCTGCGAGGCTCGTCCTCCGCGTACTCCTCCAACACCGCCCTCGTCGCCGTGCTGCGCGACGCCGTGGCCTCCGCCGGGCTCCCGGCCGACGCCGTCCAGCTCGTGCCCGGCGAGAGCCGCGACAGCGTCAAGGAGCTGATGCGCGCCCGCGGCCTGGTGGACGTGCTGATCCCGCGCGGTGGCGCGTCCCTGATCAGGACGGTCGTGGAGGAGTCCACCGTCCCGGTCATCGAGACCGGCACCGGCAACTGCCACGTCTACGTCGACGAGCACGCCGACCTCGACACGGCCGTGGAGATCCTGGTCAACTCCAAGGCGCACCGCCCCAGCGTCTGCAACGCCGCCGAGACCGTGCTGGTGCACTCCGGCATCGCCGACGCCTTCCTGCCGCGCGCCCTGGCCGCGCTGGAGAAGGCCGGGGTGACCGTCCACGGCGACGGGGCCTGGGCGAAGGCGGGCGAGGCCCGGGGTGTGGACGTGGTGCCCGCCACGGAGGAGGACTGGGCCACCGAGTACCTCTCCTACGACATCGCCGCCGCCGTGGTGCCCTCCCTGGACGCCGCGGTGGAGCACATCCGCCGCTGGACCTCCGGCCACACCGAGGCGATCGTCACCTCCGACACCTCGGCCGCCCGCCGCTTCGTGTCGCTGGTGGACTCCACCGCGGTCATGGTCAACGCCTCCACCCGCTTCACCGACGGCGGCCAGTTCGGCTTCGGCGCCGAGATCGGCATCTCCACGCAGAAGCTGCACGCCCGCGGCCCCATGGGCCTGCCGGAGCTGACCTCGACGAAGTACGTGGTCACCGGCGAGGGGCACGTGCGCGACTGAGCCCGCCGCCCCCCGGCGCACTCCCGCGGGGGGCGCCGGGGAGGGGCGCCGGGGGCGCGAAGCAGACGAATCACCGTTCTCCCTGCCCAAAGTCCTCCGGCCGGTCTACGCTGGGTCCGTGCCGGAGGATGTGGGGGGCCAGCCGCACCAGAGCGGCGAGGAGCCCGACGACCGCGACCACGCGGCGGACGACGCGTTCGCCTCCGTGGTGCTGGACGAGTCCTTCGTACGTGCCGCCCTGATCCACGAGCCCACCGCCGCCGAGCGCACGCTGGCCGCCGCCCAGTCCTCCTCCGAGACCGAGGCGGCCCTCGCGCACGACGACCAGTACGGCTACGGACCGTGGCGGGACGATCCCGAAGGCGCCGAACACGACCGCGACCACGGCGGCGACCGCGACGCGGGGGCGGAGGACGGCGACGACCACCACGGCCGGTACCGCTACGGCCGGCTGGAGTTCGCCGACCGCCTCGACCACCTGGAGTACGTGGAGGACGCCGAGTACCCGGAGGACGCCGGGTACGCCGCCTACACCGACGAGGCCGAGGGCCGGGGCGGTCTCCACGGGCACCCCCCGCGCCCCTACCGCGGCCACGTCCGCTGGCAGCGGCCGGTCGCCTGGGTGCTCGCCGTGGTGATGGGCGTGGGCATCGTCGCGATGGCCTTCGCCGCCGTCCACCGGGGCGCCTCCGGCCAGCGGCAGCAGACCCCGCCGGAGCCCCCGCCGGCGACCAGCGGGGTCGACGCTCCGCCGGCCGGCCGGTCCGGCGCGCTGCCCTCCCTGTCCGGCCACTACAGCACGTCCTCGCTCGACGGCCGGCCGTAGCGCCCACCCGCCGGTCCGGCGCCCGCCGGGCGCCGGGTAGGCCGCCCGGCGGACTCTGCCCGACTTTTCCCTGAATCGGGGGCCGAGGGCAGGTTTGGCTGCCTTTGCCGGACCTACTCTGGGGGTATGACCGGGCCTGGAGAACCACCGCCCCGGGGCTTCTCCGGGGGCGGTGACGACGAGTACCGCTCCACCGTCTTCGACGAGTCGTTCGTCAGGGCTGCCCGTCTCCAGGAGTTCTCCGCGCGGGAGCGGCTGGCCGACCGCGAGCACCCCGTACGCCCCCTCCCGCCCCGGCCGCTGCGCGGCAGGCCGTGGCGGGGCCTGGTACTGGCGGTGCTGATCGTGTTCGCCTTCGGCGCCGTGGTCTACGCGGGGATCCGCACCCAGCAGCAGCAGTCCGTGAGCAGGCCGGGGCCGCGGGTGATGAGCAGCACGGTCGTCCCGCTCTCGCCGGGCGGGGAGGGCAGGGTGCCCGGCGGGCGGCCGGCACGGCTGCTCGAACGCAGCCCGGCGGCGGAGTTCTACACCGGGGCCGCCGGGGTGACGCTGCCCCCGGTCCGCTCCACCGCCCACTTCGCGGACAGCCAGGTGCTCGCCGCGCTGGCCGTCGCCAAGGAGTACGTGGTCGAGAGCTCCCTCAACCCCGAGGTGCTGAGCGGCGAGACCGCGCGGCCGGTGCGGATACTGATCGACCCGGACCAGCACGCGCAGTTCGACCGCAGTATCGAGCGGCCCGCGGCCGACGGACACCACGCGGCGACCGGCTGGCTGGTGCGCTTCGCCCCCGGGCACACGGAGTTCACCGGCGAGGGGGTGCGCGTCCGCGGCACGATGGAGGTCCGCGAGACGGAGGCCGACGCGCTGGAGATCGTCACCGACCACGTCTTCGTCTACGCCGTCCGCCCCGCCGGGGCGAGCGATGAGCGGGCGGACGGCGCCCGGCCGGACGGGGAGGCCGCCTCGCTGTTCACGGTCCGGCGCGAACTGCGGCTGCGCTTCGACCGCGAGGACCTGCGCGACCAGCACCTGACGGTGGAGCACAGCGAGGTGCGGGCCGGGCCGATGTCCTGCGCGGCCCCGGCCCACGACGCCCTGCGCCCGCTGACGGCCGGGCAGAGCGCCGGCGCCGACCACCCGGCCGGCACCGACCCGTACGTGCGCGACGGCGGCGACAGCCCGGTGTGCGGGACGCTGGACCCTAGCTCCCTGCCGCGCCCGTAGCGCCCTCGCCGCCCTTTCGGTCCGCGCCGCCGCCCGCTCCGCCCGTGCCGCCGCCCGTGCCGCGCCCGGCGAAGCGGTCGCGCAGCTTCCCGCCCAGGTCCCCGGCTCCGTCGCCCAGGTCCCGCAACAGGCCCATGAGCGGGTCCTTGCTGGTGCGCACGGTCTCGGAGTAGTGGCTCGCGGACTGCCGGAACGACTCGTAGACCGAGGTGTCCTTGTCGTCCTCGCGCCGGTCGTAGTGACCTTCCATGATCCGCTGGTGGTCGCGGCTCGCGGCCCACTTGCGCAGCTCCGCGGCGCGCACGGTGGTGAAGGGGTGGCTGCGCGGCAGCACGTTGAGGATCTTCAGCACCGAGTCGCGCAGATCGCCGGAGGATTCGTACTCGTCGGCCTGCTTCAGGAAGGCGTCGACGTTCATCTCGTGCAGGTGGTTGCCACCGGCGATCTTCATCAGGCCGCGCATCGACGCCTGGAGGTCCTGGCCGACCAGCAGCCCGGCCCGGTCCGCCGACAGCTCCGACTTGCGGAACCACTCGCGCAGCGCCGTCACGAGCGCCATGATCGCCACATTGCCCAGCGGGATCCACGCCACCCTGACGGCCAGGCCGGTCAGGAACAGCAGGATCGTCCGGTAGACCGCGTGGCCCGACAGGGCGTGGCCGACCTCGTGGCCGATCACCGCCCGCATCTCCTCCTCGTCCAGCAGCTCGACCAGCCCGGTGGTCACCACGATGACCGGCTCGTCCAGGCCGATGCACATGGCGTTGGGCTTCGGGTCCTGCGTGACGTACATCGCCGGGACCTTCTCCAGGTCCAGGATGTAGCAGGCGTCGCGCAGCATGGCGTACAGGTGGGTGAACTGCGCGTCGTCCACCCGGACCGAGTCCGACAGGAACAGCAGGCGCAGGCTGCGCTCGGGCAGCAGACCGCTCAGCGTCTTGAAGACCGTGTCGAAGCCGCTCAGCTTGCGCAGGGCCACCAGCGCGGAGCGGTCCGCGGGGTGCTCGTACGCCCGTGAGGAGATCCCCGGGAAGCGCCGCCTGCTGCGGCCGGGAAGGTGTTCGGTGGTGCCGTTTCCGTCTGTCATGGTCCGCCCCCTGCGGGTCTGGTGTGGGCCCGTCCCCCTTGCCGGACCCCACCCTAGGTGGTGGGTGCCACACGCCACAGCACACCGCCCCGCTTACGATGTGCTCAAGTTTCCGCCCCTACCCGATAGGTCTGCCGACGATGACCCTCCCCGACACCGCGCACACCCTGTCCCTCCTGGCCACCGGTGCCGAGGGCGGCGGTGCGTCCGCCAACCCGTACGCCACCGGCTTCGGCGCTCTGGCGGTGCTGCTCCTGCTGCTGTGGATCACCACCCGCTTCAACCGGGACCGCTGAGGCACCGGGCCCGGGCGGCGGCGCGATCGGCGCCGGACGGCTAAGGTCGGCACGCATGGGAGAGCACATAGTGTCCGGCGCCGGCAGACGGCGGCTGGGCGTGATGGGCGGTACGTTCGACCCCATCCACCACGGGCACCTGGTCGCGGCCAGCGAGGTGGCGGCCAGGTTCCACCTGGACGAGGTGGTCTTCGTGCCGACCGGGCAGCCGTGGCAGAAGAGCCACAAGGCGGTGTCGCCGGCCGAGGACCGCTACCTGATGACGGTCATCGCGACGGCCTCCAACCCGCAGTTCTCGGTCAGCCGCATCGACATCGACCGCGGCGGCCGGACGTACACCATCGACACCCTGCGGGACCTCAGGGCGCTGCACGCCGAGGCCGATCTGTTCTTCATCACCGGCGCCGACGCGCTCGCCCAGATCCTGACCTGGCGCGACGTCGACGAACTGTTCTCGCTCGCCCACTTCATCGGGGTCACCCGCCCGGGGCACGCCCTCGCCGACCCGGGCCTGCCGGCCGGCGGGGTGTCCCTGATCGAGGTCCCGGCGCTGGCCATCTCCTCGACGGACTGCCGCGCACGTGTGGCGCAGGGGGACCCCGTCTGGTATCTGGTGCCGGACGGTGTGGTGCGCTACATCAACAAACGCAGGCTGTACCGGGACAGCCGGGCGCCGAAGGGCTAGAGGGGCGGCAGTCGTGAACGACCGACAGGACCCGTACGGGCCGGGGGACCCGTCGCAGGCGAGCGGCCACGTCTACGGTTACGACGAGTACGGGCGGCCGGTCCACGGCGAGCGGGGAACCGGCGCGCCGCACGGCGACACCCCGTACGACCCCTCGTACGGCTCCGCGTACGGCTCCTCGTACGGACAGGGGCACCAGACGGGGCAGCAGTCCGCGTACGACCCGTACGGCGCCGGCGCGTACGGCACGGGGTCCTACGACCCGGGCACGTACACCCCCGACCCCTACGCCGCCGGTCCCCACGCGGCCGATCCCCACGCCGGGGGAGCCCGGACCGGATACGCGCCGGACGCGTACGCCCAGGACCCCTACGTCCAGGACCCCTACGTCCCCGAACCCCGCGGCGGCGGATACGACGGGCAGGACGGCCGGTACGGCGACTGGGACACCTCCGCCACCGGACGGCAGGACCCGGTGACACAGACGTGGATCCCGCAGCAGGCCCAGGAGCCCTGGTACGGGGAGCGGTCCGCGGAGCACGCCGGGCCGGCCGGGGCCGCGGAGGCCGGCGACGCGCCGGGGTCCGGGCCCGGCACGGACCGCGGAACCGGTGCCGCCGACGTCGCGGCCCCCGCCGACACCACGGCTCCCGCCGGCGCGGATGCCGACGAGTACCACACCGAGGAGTTCTCCTTCGTCGAGGAGCAGGACGAGGAGTCCGAGGACGTCATCGACTGGCTGAAGTTCTCCGAGAGCCGCACCGAGCGGCGTGAGGAGGCCAAGCGCCGGGGCCGCAACCGCACGGTGGCCCTGGTCGTCGCGCTCGCCGTGGTGCTGGCCGGGGGCGTCGGCTGGCTCTGGTGGGCGGGGATGCTGCCCGGCACCTCCGGGGACGGCGGGGCCGGCGAGGCGGCTTCGGGCGCCCAGAAGCGCAAGGTGATCGTCGTCCACCTGCGCGAGATCGACGGCGGGGAGATGTCCACCGCGCTGCTGGTCAACAACGAGACGGCGGGCAGGGGCACCACCGTCCTGCTGCCCAACTCCCTGGTCGTCGCCTCCGGCGGCACGGGGGAGGGGACGACGCTGGGCAAGTCCTTCGAGGCCGAGGGCGCGGCGGCCACCCGCGACGCGCTGGGCCTGCTGCTGGGCACCGACATCAAGGGCACCTGGCGTCTGGACACCCCGTACCTGGAGAACTGGGTCGACCTGGTCGGCGGCATCTCCCTGGACGCCGACACCACCGTGCCCGGCGCGAAGAAGGGGGACGATCCGCAGGTGCGGCAGGGCGAGGGGCGCGACCTGGACGGGAGGGCCGCGGTCGCCTACGCCACCCACCGGGCCGCGGGCGAACCGCAGACGAAGCAGCTCGCCCGTTTCGGACAGGTCCTGCGGGCCACGCTGGAGAAGACGTCCGACGATCCGAAGACCGCCACCGGCACGGTCCGGGCGCTGACCCAGATCCTCGACCCCTCCCTGACCGACGGGCAGCTCGGAGCCAGTCTCGCCTCGCTGGCCGGATACGCCAAGAAGGACGCCTACGGCACCGAACTGCTGCCGGTGGAGGCGGACGGCACGCTCAGCGACGCCACCAGCGAGGGCCTGGTGAAGGACGTGCTGGGCGGCACGGTGAAGAACACCGACCCGAACGCCACGCCGCGGGTGAGCCTGAAGGACGCCACCGGGGACGAGGAGGCGGCGAACAACGCCCGGGTGGCGCTGGTCAACGGCGGTTACACCGTGGTCGGCGGCGGCAGCGCGGACTCCGCGCAGGCCACCACCCGCGTGACCTACTCCGAGGCCGGGGACAGGGCCAGGGCCGAGGAGGTCGCCAGGACGCTCGGTCTGTCCGAGAAGGCCGTGACCGAGGGCAAGGGCGCGGCGAACGCCGACATCACGGTGGTGCTGGGCCGGGACTACGAGCCCGGGGGGTCGTGAGGCCGCGGTGGAGCGGCGGGAGCGCGCGGCAGACCGGCGGAAGGCCCGGCGGGAAGCCCGGCGGCCCGGCGGGTGAGGCCCCGCCGGGCCGCCGCCGGGCCCTACGGAGCCGGTCCGCGGCGGATCGTGAGACCCTGGAGGGGTTGTAGACCACCGACCGAAAGCGTTGCCTGTGACCGCCACGGACCGCTCCATCGAGCTGATCAACGCAGCAGCCCAGGCTGCCGCCGACAAGCTCGCCCAGGACGTCGTCGCGTACGACGTCAGCGATGTGCTCTCCATCACCGACGCCTTCCTGCTGGCCTCCGCGCCCAACGACCGCCAGGTCAAGTCGATCGTCGACGAGATCGAGGAACGGCTGCAGAAGGAGAAGGGCGCCAAGCCGGTGCGCCGCGAGGGCGAGCGCGACGGCCGTTGGGTCCTGCTGGACTTCGTCGACATCGTCGTGCACGTCCAGCACAGCGAGGAGCGGGTCTTCTACGCGCTGGAGCGCCTGTGGAAGGACTGCCCGGAGATCGACCTGCCCGAGGACGCCAAGGCCACCCGGGGCAAGGGCGAGGCCGCCGCGAGCGAGGGCGGTGAACCGAGCTGAACGGGCGCGTGGCGGGACGCGGCCGCCGCATCGTGCTGTGGCGGCACGGACAGACCGCGTGGAACCTCGAACGCCGCTTCCAGGGCACCACGGACATCGAGCTGACCGAGGCGGGCCTGGAGCAGGCGCGCCGTGCCGCGCGGCTGCTCGCGGCGCTCAAGCCGGACGCGATCATCGCCTCCGACCTGAAGAGGGCCGTGGACACCGCCGCCGAGCTGGCCGCGGTCACCGGCCTGGAGGTCACCCGCTACGAGGGCCTGCGCGAGACGTACGCGGGCGTGTGGCAGGGGCTGACGCACGAGGAGATCGTCGAGCGCCACGGTGAGGAGTACGCCGCCTGGAAGCGCGGCGAACCCGTGCGGCGCGGCGGCGGCGAGCTGGAGACCGAGGTGGCCGACCGCGCGGCGCCGGTGGTCGAGCGCAACGCCGACAAGCTGCCCGACGGCGGGGTCCTGGTCGTGGTCAGCCACGGCGGCACGATCCGCACCACCATCGGCCGCCTGCTGGGCCTGGAACCGGGCTCGTGGGAGTCGCTGGGCGGGCTGACCAACTGCTGCTGGTCCGTCCTGGGCGAGGGGGCGCGCGGCTGGCGGCTGCTGGAGCACAACGCCGGAACGCTTCCCCAGCCGGTCCTCGGCGACGACGTCTGACACGCTCCGAAGACCGGCCCGGAGGCGGTCCGAGAGGCTCGTCCGGAGCGGGCCGGCGGCGGATTTCGCATTCGGGCAGGTCACCGGTTAAGCTTCTTCCCGTTCACGGCACCGCGGTGAAAGCGGCGGAGCCGGAGCGATGGGGCTATAGCTCAGTTGGTAGAGCGCTTGCATGGCATGCAAGAGGTCAGGAGTTCGATTCTCCTTAGCTCCACAGGCGGCAGAGATCCCGTCCCCCACCGGGGGGCGGGATCTTCGCTTTTCCGGCAGGGGCCGCCCCGGAGGGACGAGGGGGAAGCGGAACCTCGCCGCCCCCGTTCGCGCCCTCCTGCCCGCGGGCGGAGCATGGCAGAATCGGAACGCCGGACGGGCCGCCGCGCGCGGTGCGGGCCCGCCGGGGCGTTCGGAGACATCGAGGACGGCAGAGACAGCGGAGGGGTTCCCCACGTGCGCACGCCTGCGGTCACGGCTGGAGTTGACTGACGGACATGGGTGCACACAGCAGGAAGTGCGACTGGTGCGGCAGCGGAACCCCGATCGTCCGCGACATGGAACCGGTCAACACGGCGTACCAGTACTGGTGCGTCGAGTGCGCGCGGGCGCTGATCATCAAGGGCGACCCGATCGAGACCTACCGCGAGCTGGAGGGCGAGCCGATCTACGGCCGGCTCCTGGAGGAGCACTGCACCCTCAAGCGCTTCTACTCCTTCGTGGCGGCCTGACCGTCACCCGCCCCCGCACAGGACCGTGAGGCCGTACGGATCCTGGGGGCGGGGAGGGTGCCGAAGGAGCCGGGTGGCCCCGGATACGGAGCGGGCCGCCGCAGCGCGCGTACCGCCAGGACGGCGGCGAGGGCGAGCAGCGCCGCACCGGCCGCCGGATAGACCGCCGAAAGCGCCATCTGCGCACCGCTCTGCCGCAGTTCGAACCGCTCCAGGGGCGAGCCGTGCGGTACCCACCACAGCGCGTACGAGCAGAACAGCAGTGCCGCCAGTGCCGTGCCCGTCCACCACGGCGCGCTGCGGCGGCGCAGCGCCTCCGAGCCCAGCAGCAGCACGGCGGGCACGCACCACACCCAGTGGTGCGACCAGGAGACGGGGCTGACCAGCAGCGCGGTGCAGGCGACGCAGACGGCGGCCCAGGCGTGCGCGGAGGGCAGCCGGCGCGGGCCGGCGAGTACGGCGGCCACCGCGACGGCGAGCCCCGCCGCGGCCGCCGCGGCGGCGAGCACCGTCCAGCCGGCGCCGGGCTCGGCCGTGTGCAGCAGCCGGGCCAGGACGCCGCGCAGCGACTGGTTGGCGGTGTCCTCGACCCGGCCGACGCGCTCGGGCGAGAAGACCGCCCCGGTCCAGAAGTTCCGGGAGTCCCGCGGCAGCACCAGCGCCGCCAGGACGACCGTCCCGGCGAACGCGCCCGAGGCGACGGCGGCCCGGCGCAGCCAGTGGTTCCACAGCCGCGCCGGGGGGCCGGCGAGCAGTCCTCGCCGCTCCTGCCGCCTCTGCCGCCAGGCCAGCGTCAGCCCGCACAGTGCCAGGAACACCGCGAACAGGGCGGGGGTCAGTTTGATCCCGGCGGCCACCCCGATGCCGACGCCGGCCCAGCGGTGACCGGAGCGCCGGGACAGGTCCCACAGCACCAGCACCGCGAGCAGCAGGTTGATCTGGCCGTACCGCAGCGTCGTCCACACCGGCTCGCACCAGACGGCGACCGCCGACACGGCCAGGGCGGCGGCCGGGCGGGGAAGGTTCAGCGGACGCCCGGTCAGCCGCAGCGACAGGTGGACCAGGGCCACCAGCAGGGCGAGGTTCGCCCCGGTCGCCAGCAGCCGCATCGCCGGCACGTCGACCAGGGTCAGGGGTATGAACAGCAGCGCGGCGAACGGCGGGTAGGTCATGGGCAGTTCGGCGTGCGTGGCGCGCATCGCGTACAGGTCGCCGCCGGTCCGGGCCGTCCAGCCCTCGGCCCGGTAGACCATCAGGTCGATCATGGAGACGTTCGCCGCGCTCTGGGCCGCCAGGAAGGCGGTGAAGGAGAGCAGGCAGAACACGGCGGCGAGCCGTGTGGACCGCTTCAGCAGATACGCCCGTGCCGCGGGGAACCGGCGGTCGGCGGTCAACTGCAGCGTACTCACGGGCGGCTCCGGGTCCTGGCGGTGGCGGTCGTCGGGTCGGGCGGGGCGGTCGGGACCTTCCACGGCCGGCCGTGTGCGTGGACGTGCGCGCGGGCGCGGCCGGTTGCCCGGACGCGGCGGGGCGGGTGCGTACGGGCGTGGGAGTACGACAGTACCCGGACGGCCGTGACCTACCCGTTATGGGATTTGGCGAAGGACGCTCACGGGCGTGTACAGTAGGCATCGCCGCCGCGGGGGACCGCGGCAAAGGCAACAAGGGGCTATAGCTCAGTTGGTAGAGCGCTTGCATGGCATGCAAGAGGTCAGGAGTTCAATTCTCCTTAGCTCCACAGTGGGAGAGCGGGCCGTCCGGAAGGGCGGCCCGCTTCCGTCTGTCCGGACTGTGTCCGGAACATGTCCGGGCCCCGGACGGCCGCGGGAGCGGGAAGGCGCCTTGCGGTACCCTGACGGCATGCGTGCCGTACGCCTTCTGCTTAGCGGGCCGCGCTGAACCAGCGCCGACCCTCCGGTCCCGGTTCCGGTGAGGTCGGAATCAGCGCGGCGTCCCCTCCTGTGCGAGGGGTCTTTTCGTTTTCGGGCCGTGAGCCCTCCCGCAGGCAGACGACGACCGATGGAGCTTAGAGGACGATGAGCGAGACCACCGCCGCCGCGGAGACCGCGGCCCCCCATCGCTACACGGCCGCACTGGCCGCGAAGATCGAGGCGCGCTGGCAGGACTTCTGGGACGAGCGCGGGGTGTACGAGGCCCCCAACCCCACCGGGGAACTGGCCGGCGATCCGGAGACCGTCGCCCGCCCCAAGCGCTTCATCATGGACATGTTCCCGTACCCCTCGGGCGCGGGCCTGCACGTCGGGCATCCGCTGGGCTACATCGCCACGGACGTCACCGCGCGCTACCTGCGCATGACCGGCCACAACGTGCTGCACACCCTGGGCTTCGACGCCTTCGGCCTGCCCGCCGAGCAGTACGCCGTACAGACCGGCACCCACCCGCGGGTGTCCACCGAGGCCAACATCAAGAACATGAAGGCCCAGCTGCGGCGGCTGGGCCTGGGCCACGACCAGCGCCGGTCCTTCGCCACGATCGACCCGGACTACTACAAGTGGACCCAGTGGATCTTCCTGCAGATCTTCAACTCCTGGTACGACGAGGAGGCCGACCGGGCCCGGCCGATCTCCGAACTGGTCGGGCAGTTCGAGGCCGGTACCCGCCCCACGCCGGACGGCCGTGCCTGGAGCGAGCTGAGCGAGGCCGAGCGGGCCGACGTACTGGGTCGGTACCGCCTGGCATACGCCTCCGACGCGCCGGTCAACTGGTGCCCCGGCCTGGGCACCGTCCTGGCCAACGAGGAGGTCACCGCCGAGGGCCGCTCCGAGCGCGGCAACTACCCCGTCTTCAAGGCCAAGCTGCGCCAGTGGAACATGCGCATCACCGCCTACGCCGAGCGGCTGCTGCGCGACCTGGACGCGCTGGACTGGCCCGAGGCGATCAAGCTGCAGCAGCGCAACTGGATCGGGCGCAGCGAGGGCGCCCGCATCGAGTTCCCGGTCGAGGGCGCCGGCGGCCCCTCCGACGCCGGCCCCGGCGAGCGGATCACCGTCTTCACCACCCGTCAGGACACGCTGTTCGGGGCCACGTACATGGTGCTGGCGCCCGAGCACGAGCTGGTGGACCGGATCGTCCCCGACGCCTGGCCCGAGGGCACCCGCGAGGTGTGGACGGGCGGCCACTCCACGCCGTCCGAGGCGGTCTCGGAGTACCGCAAGCGGGCGGCCGCCAAGTCGGACGTCGAGCGGCAGGCCGAGGCGAAGGAGAAGACCGGTGTCTTCACCGGCGCCTACGCCGTCAACCCGGCGGGCGGCGAGCGGATCCCCGTCTTCATCGCCGACTACGTGCTGATGGGCTACGGCACCGGCGCGATCATGGCCGTCCCCGCGCACGACAGCCGCGACTTCGCCTTCGCCCGCGCCTTCGAACTGCCCATGCGCTGCGTGGTCGAGCCGACCGACGGCCGCGGCACCGACCCGGCCACCTGGGACGACGCCTTCTCCTCCTACGACGCGGCGATCGTCAACTCCACCGGTGTGGAGGTGTCGCTGGACGGTCTGGGCGTGACCGAGGCCAAGGCCCGGATGACCGAGTGGCTGACCGAGCGCGGCATCGGTGAGGGCACCGTCAACTACCGCCTGCGCGACTGGCTGTTCAGCCGCCAGCGCTACTGGGGCGAGCCGTTCCCGATCGTCTACGACGAGGACGGCGTGGCGCACGCGCTGCCCGAGTCGATGCTGCCGCTGCAACTGCCCGAGGTCGAGGACTACTCCCCGCGCACCTTCGACCCCGACGACGCCGACACCGAGCCCGAGACCCCGCTGTCGCGGAACGAGGAGTGGGTGAACGTCACCCTGGACCTGGGCGACGGACGCGGCCCGCGCAGGTTCCGCCGCGAGACCAACACCATGCCCAACTGGGCCGGTTCCTGCTGGTACGAGCTGCGCTACCTGGACCCGCACAACAGCGAGAAGCTGGTCGACCCGGAGATCGAGCGCTACTGGATGGGCCCGCGCGAGGGGATGCCCACCGGCGGAGTGGACCTGTACGTCGGCGGTGCCGAACACGCCGTGCTGCACCTGCTGTACGCCCGCTTCTGGTCCAAGGTGCTGTACGACCTGGGGCACGTCTCCTCGGCCGAGCCGTTCCACAAGCTGTTCAACCAGGGCATGATCCAGGCCTACGTCTACCGCGACTCCCGCGGTATCGCGGTGCCCGCCGCCGAGGTCACCGAGCGCGACGGCGCCTACTGGTACGACGGCGAGAAGGTCGACCGGGCGCTGGGCAAGATGGGCAAGTCCCTGAAGAACGCCGTCACCCCGGACGAGATCTGCGCCGAGTACGGGGCGGACACCCTGCGGCTGTACGAGATGGCGATGGGCCCGCTGGACGTCTCCCGTCCGTGGGACACCCGCGCGGTCGTCGGCCAGTACCGGCTGCTGCAGCGGCTGTGGCGCAACGTCGTCGACGAGGCGACGGGCGAGGTCGCGGTCGTCGACGCCGAGCCGGACGAGGAGACCCTGCGCGCGCTGCACAAGGCGGTCGACGGGGTGCGGCAGGACATGGAGGGCCTGCGCTTCAACACCGCCATCGCGAAGATCACCGAGCTGAACAACCACGTCACCCGGCTGCGCGAGGTACCGCGTTCGGTGGCCGAGCACCTGGTACTGCTGATCGCGCCGCTGGCCCCGCACATCGCCGAGGAACTGTGGCGCAGGCTGGGCCACGACACCAGCGTCGTCCACGAGGACTTCCCCGCGGCCGATCCGCGGTACGTGGTGGACGAGACGGTGACCTGCGTCGTGCAGGTGCGGGGCAAGGTCAAGGCCCGCCTGGAGGTCGCCCCGGACATCTCCGAGGCCGACCTGGAGGCGCGGGCGCTGGCCGAGCCGGCGGTCGTCGGCGCGCTGGGCGGGGCGGGCGTCCGCAAGGTGATCGTGCGGGCGCCGAAGCTGGTGAACGTCGTCCCCGCCTGACCTGTGGGGCACTTGCGTCATGTGGCGGCGGGGCCGCGGCTCACCGGCCGCGGCCCCGCCGCCGTGTTCCTTCAGCCCGCCGCCGGTTCGGTGCCCGTTCCCGGGTCGGGCTCGGCTCCCGGCCCGGTCCCCGGCTCCGACCGCGCCGCCATGGCGAGCAGTTCGGCCAGGTGCACGGCCTTCGCCCGGGAGCGCGTACGGCGCAGCCCCTGCCTCAACTGGCGCAGACAGCCGGGGTTGACCGCCACGACGTAGTCCACGTCCAGCTTCCGCAGCGCCTCCAGCTTCGGGTCCAGCACGGCCCGGCTGTCGTCCGGCCGCAGCATCGCGTACGTGCCGGCGGCGCCGCAGCAGCCGTCCGCGCCGGGCAGCTCGACGTAGTCGGCCACCGCGGCGACAAGTTCACGGGGCGGGCGGGTCACGCCCAGGCCGTTGCGCAGGTGGCAGGAGTCCTGGAGGGCGACCCGCGCCGGACGGCCGCCGACCGTGACCCGGCCCCGGGGCCGGTGGCCGGTGCGCTCCAGGTACTCGCTCAGCTCCCTGACGCGGTCGCGGCCCAGGTGGTGGGCGAGATGGGCGGCGCAGCCGCCGGAGGTGGTCACGATGGTGCCGGGCAGCCGCTCGCCCAGCGCGCGGGCCATCCCGGCACCGGCGGCGGAGTCGCCGTTGTGGGCGTGCAGCGCGCCGCAGCAGCCCTGCCCGGCGGGGACGGCGACCTCCGGCCGCAGTTCGCGCACGGCGCGCGAGACGGACGGGTACAGCCCGCGCTCGACGCAGCCCAGCATCAGCGACACCGGCTGCTTCCGATCCCCGCTCGCCGGACGGCGCTCCCGGGCGGAGCGGCGGTCTCGGGCGTGGCGCCGTACCAGTCCCTGGAGGCGCAGCAGCCACGACCGGGACACCACGGCCATCAGCAGACGGGCGATCAGGGGCCGGCCGCGCCCCTGCCACTGGTGGTCGCGCCACTGCTCCAGCAGCTGCCCGTACTCCACGCCCGCCGGGCAGACCGGCTCACAGGCCCGGCAGCCCAGGCAGAACGACGACTCCTCGGCCAGGGTGGGGTCGTCAGGGGCGAGGTCGCCGGACTCCAGTGCCCGCATCAGGGTGATACGGCCGCGCGGGGAGGAGGGCTCCTGGCGGGTGAGGGCGTAGGTGGGGCAGGCGGGCAGGCAGAACCCGCAGGAGATGCAGCGGTCGAGCAGCGCCTTGTCGAAGACGCCGAGCCCTTCGCCCTGCCCGGGATCGGGGCCGGGCGCGGGAGGGGGTGCGGAGTCGGTCATCGGGAGTCCTTCCGTGGACACCCCCGCCGTCGGGCGGGGGAGGAAGTCAGGATCCGAGCTTTCCCGGGTTGAGGATGTTCGCCGGGTCGAAGGCCTTCTTGATGCGGCGCAGCAGGGCGACCTGGTCGTCCCCGATCCGGTCCGCGAGGTAGGGCAGCTTGGCGGCGCCCACGCCGTGCTCGCCGGTGATGGTGCCGTCCAGGGCGATGGCGGCCGCGAAGATCTCGGCGAACGCCCGGTGGGCGCGGTCGGCCCCCTCGCCGTCGTCGGGATCGAGTACGCAGGTGGGGTGGAGGTTGCCGTCCCCGGCATGCCCGAAGGTGGCGATCCGCAGGCCGTGGCGGTCGGCGATCTCGTCGATGCGGTCCACCATCTCGGCGAGCCGGTGGCGGGGCACGGTCGCGTCCTCCAGGATCGTGAGCGAACCCAGCCGGGAGAGCGCCGGGAGCGAGCAGCGGCGTGCGGCGAGCAGGGCGTCGGCTCGGGCGACGTCCTCGGCGAGGGTGACCTCCAGGGCCCCGGAACCCTCGCACACCTCCCCGATACGGGCGAGGGCGCCCGCCACGGTGCGCCTGGAGCCGTCGTCGCCGAAGAGCAGCAGCGCCCCGGCGTCCCGCCGCAGGCCGAGCCCGGCGAACTCCTCGACGGCCGAGACGCACTTGCGGTCGAGGAACTCCAGAGTGGCCGGGACGATCCCGTCGGCGATGACGGCCGCGACGGCCCGGGAGGCGTCGGCGAGGGAGTCGAAGTAGGCGACTCCGGTACCGGTCTCCTCGGGAGCGGGCAGCAGGGCCACGGTGGCCTCGGTGATCACCGCGAGGGTGCCCTCGGAACCGGTCAGCAGCCGGGTGAGGTCGTAGCCGGCCACGTCCTTCCACAGCCGGCCGCCGGTGCGGATCACCTCCCCGGTGGGCAGGACGGCCTCCAGGCCGAGCACGTGGTTGCGGGTGACGCCGTACTTCAGACCGCGCAGGCCGCCGGCGCAGGTCGCCACGTTGCCGCCGACGGTGGAGACGGTGCGGCTGCCGGGGTCGGGGGCGTACAGCAGGCCCTCGCGCGCCGCCGCGTCCGCCAGCGCGGCGGTGGTCACCCCGGGCTGGACGCGGGCCAGCAGTTCGGCGGGGCTGACCTCCAGGATCCGGTCGAGCCGGGTGAGCACCATGACGATGCCGCCGCGCAGGGGCACGGTGGCGGCGCACAGGTTGGAGCCCGCGCCGCGCGGCACGACGGGTACGCCCCGCTCGGTGGCGTACCGCAGGACCGCGGCGACCTCCTCGGTGCTGCCGGGCAGCACCACGGCCTGCGGCCGCGCGTGGAAGAGAGGAGTGGCGTCGCGGGCGTAGGCGGCCAGCGCTCCGTCGTCGGTCCTGACGTGGTCGCGTCCCACGATGGCGGCCAGGTCGCCGGACAGATTCCCGGGGAGGTCACCGGCCGGACCGCCCGGCGGACTCCCCGCCGGTTCCCCGGCCCGGCGTCCGGCCGGGCCCGTCTCCGCGTGCGTGTGCATCGGCGCACCACCATCCAGTCCGACTACGGGCGTGGACCGACGGTAGACCAGCGGGCGGACGGCGGCGAGGAGGTGGGGAGAAGAGGAGGACCGGGCAGGCACTCCGGGCCCGCCGGAATCCGGGAGGGAAGCGATCGGGAGACCGACGGGCCCCCTACGGGACGGATGCGGGGGGCACTCCGGGCCCGCCGGAACCCGGGAGCGGCTCCGCGCGTTTACCCTGGGAGGACGACCGCCCCCTCCGGGCTGCTGGAGGGCGGTGGCACACCGGCCGACGAGGGAGCGGAGCTGTGGAGTTCGTCATCGGTCTGCTGGCCTTCCTCTTCGTGCTCTTCGTCGTCCTCGGCGCGATCGCCACGGTGAAGACCGTGCGAGCGGTCAGGCGTGGCGTGGAGCGGACGGGGCAGCAGGTGCGCCGCACCGTCGAGGAGACCACGCTCAAGGCCCGCAGTGCCCAGCCGGGCCCGGTGGGCGAACTGGCCCGGGTACGGCTGGAACTGCGCAGCTCCCTGGACAGCACGCGCCGCGCACTGGAGGCCGGGGCCCGGCACGACCCCTCGCTGAGCGAGGCGGCCGGCCTGCTCGACCGGCTCGACGAGCACGCCCGCCAGCTCGACGGCGAGCTGCGGCTGCTGATGGAGCGCGAGCCGGACCGCGGCCGGATCGCCGCCCGGATTCCGGACGCGCGGGAGCGCGCCGAGCGCATCCGAGCCTCCGCCGACTCGCTGCGCTTCGCCGCACAGGACCGGGCCCGGCGGCACGACGAGGACGGACTGGCCGCACTGAGCGAGCAGATCGAGATCGAGGCGGGCGCGCTGCGGCACTGGACGGACCCGGCTTCCGAGGGCGCCTCCGGGGCCGCGACCCTCGGGACGGCCTCCGGCGCGCGGCCTCCGGGGCAGAACCCGAAGGAGCGGCAGAGTCCGGACGCGGCGGACGCCCCCGGAGCGCGGGCCCCGCAGACGCCGGGCATCGAGGGCCCGAAGGGCGGCCCGCAGGACCGCACGGCGGACTTCGGCACCGACTTCACCAAGGAGTTCGGACCGGACTTCGGACCGGACTTCGGCAAGGGCCGCCCGCAGAGCGCCTCGTGAGCCCGGCGCGGTCCGCCCCAGCCGCCCGTCCGGGCGGCCCGGCCCGGCCCCACCACCCGAACCGCACCACCGCGAAAGGCCGTTGAGTGAACCTCCGGGCAGCGGGCCGCCGCACCGCGGACCGCGGCGCACCGCTCGCTTCACCGCGGCGAGGAAAGGCCCGGTAATCTCCGCCCCATGTCCCGCCATGTCGCGATCGTCACCGATTCCACGGCCTACCTGCCGCAGGTGGCACTGGAACACCACCGCATCGCCTCGGTCCCGCTGACCGTGGTGCTGGGCGACAGGGCGCTGGAGGAGGGCACCGAGCTCTCCGCCCGCTCGCTGGCCGAGGCCCTGCGGAAACGGCGGTCCGTCACCACCTCCCGTCCCGGCCCGCAGGTGTTCGCCGAGGTGTACCGCTCCATCGCGCGGGAGCCGGGGGTGGAGGGCATCGTCTCCCTCCACCTGTCGGCCGAACTCTCCGGCACCTACGACGCGGCCGTGACCGCCGCGCGGGAGGCGCCCGTACCGGTGCGGGTGGTGGACACCGGCATGGTGGCGATGGCGCTGGGCTTCTGCGCGCTGGCCGCCGCCGAGACCGCCGAGGCGGGCGGCGCGCTGGACGAGACGGTGGCCGCGGCCCGGAAGCGGGCCGAGGGGACCTCCGCGTTCTTCTACGTGGACACCCTGGAGTACCTGCGGCGCGGCGGCCGTATCGGCGCGGCCCAGGCCCTGCTGGGCTCGGCCCTGGCGGTCAAACCGCTGCTGGAGCTGGAGGACGGCCGTATCGGCATGCTGGAGAAGGTCCGCACCGCCTCCCGGGCCATCGCCCGCCTGGAGGAGATCGTGGCGGAGCGGGCGGGGGACGCCGAGGTGGACATCGCCGTCCACCACCTGTCGGCCGCGGAGCGTGCCGACCAGCTCGCGCAGCGGCTGCGCGCCCGGCTGCCGGGGCTCGGGGAACTGCACGTCAGCGAGGTGGGGGCGGTCATCGGCGCACACACGGGGCCGGGGCTGCTGGGCGTCGTGGTGTCACTCCGACAGGTGACGCGGTTGTCCACAACCGGCGGGTAGTCCACGGAGAAAAGCCGTGACCGGACGGGGCGGGCACTCCCGCCTACCGTCGGGCGGCATGAGCACCCCACCGCGCCTCCGATCACGCGCCCCTGCCTCCCGT
>NZ_JAKMAY010000077.1:0-21055 GCF_022015835.1 Streptomyces sp. ICN903
CCCCCGCCCCCGTCATGAGGAGCCCCGCATGGCCGCCGCAGAGCAGTCCCGCACCGCCGCCGAGATCGCCACCCAGCCCGGCTGCTGGCGGCGGGCGGCGAAGGCGGTGGAGTCCGGGTCCGCCGGGGCGCTGCCGCGCCCGGGCGAGCGGGTGGCGGTGACCGGCTGCGGCACCTCGTGGTTCATGGCCCAGTCCTACGCGGCGCTGCGCGAGGCCGCCGGGCAGGGCGAGACGGACGCCTTCGCGGCCTCGGAGTTCCCGGCCGGGCGCGCGTACGACCGGGTGGTGGCCATCACCCGTTCCGGCACCACCTCCGAGGTCCTCGGCCTCCTGGCCCACCTGCGGGGCCGCGTGCCGACCACCGCCCTGACCGCCGACCCCGCCACGCCCGTGACGGAGGCCGCCGACCACACCGCCGTCCTGGACTGGGCCGACGAGGAGTCGGTCGTCCAGACCCGCTTCGCCACGACGGCGCTGGCGCTGCTGCGCGCGGGCCTGGAGCGGCACGGCGCGCCGCCGGCCGGGGTGAAGCCGGTCGAGCAGGCGGCGGTCGACGCGGAGCTGGCCGTCGTCCAGCCGCTGCCCCCGGCCGCGCTGGAGGCCGAGCAGTGGACGTTCCTGGGCCGGGGCTGGACGTACGGGCTGGCGCTGGAGGCCGCGCTGAAGATGCGCGAGGCGGCCGGCGCCTGGACGGAGGCGTACCCGGCGATGGAGTACCGCCACGGCCCCATCGCGATCGCCCGCCCGGGCCGTGCCGTCTGGCTGCTGGGCTCCCTGCCGGAGGGGCTGTCCGGCGACATCGCGCGGGTGGGCGGGACGCTGCTGGCGGACTCCGACTGCCCGGCCACGGGCGATCGGGCGCTGGACCCGATGGCCGACCTGATCCGGGCCCAGCGCCTGGCGGTCGCCCTGGCGGAGGCCTCCGGAGCGGACCCGGACCGGCCGCGCAACCTCACGCGCAGCGTGGTCCTGGGCTGACGCGGCCGCCGGCGGCCAGCCGGGGCCGCTCGTACGGCCCCCCGCACCGCCCGTACAGGCCCCGCACCGCCCGTACAGGCCTCGTACAGCCGGGAACTGTACGTGCCGAAACACCGGGAACCGGCTGACGCGGCGGGACGGCTCCAACACAGTGGGTGCATGAAGGACCACCGTGAGAAGTCACCCGACCACCTGACCATCCGCGTACGGGCCCAGGACGACCCCGTCTCCCGGGTCACCGAGCACGACACCGTCGAGGCGTCCGTGCGCTACCCGCATGTCGTGATCCGGGGGCCCGTCTTCGGCTTCGCCGAGCAGCGGCCCGAGGACGGGCCCCGCTGGCGGCTGCTGAGCGACATGGACAGCGGCTTCCCGCAACACGCCCGGGACGGTCTCAACTCGTACCTGTGGTTCACGGCGCGGGACGACACCGAGGACCGGGCGCTGCGCCGCCGGCTGCTGGCCGCCGTCGCCCGGCTGGAGACCGAGCCGGTGGACGAGGTCTCGGTGGGCGACACCCGCTACCGCGTCGTGCGCGGCGACGAGTTCGCCCGTATCGGCCCCGACGGGCTGGAACCGCCCCGCCCCACCGACCCCGAGCCCCCGGGGCCGCTCTCCTGGAAGCTGAGCGACCGGTCGGTCTCACGGACGAAGGGCTTCGTCATCGACCACGCCGCCGCCGTGGGCCTCATGACGGGCATCCAGCGGGTCGAGCTGCTGTCGCTGGCCTACCGGGCCGCGCGCTACCCGAAGGAGGTGCGGGCGGACTCCCTGCGCGCCCTCCACACCCACCCCGGCGTGGTGCTCCTGCCCGCCGCCTTCGCCTTCGCCGAGGAGAAGGAGGACTCCTGGGAGCCGGTCTGCGTCTCCCTGCCCACCCCGCACGACGCCCGGCGGTCGATGGTGAACCATCTGAAGGAGATCCGGCCCATGCTCTACGACGTCCCCCCGGACGAGGCCGAGGAGGACGCGCGGGCGGCCGACGAGTACGTGACCCGCACCCCGCGCGGCAACGAACTGCGGGTGCGCGGCCGGTGCTTCCGGATCGTCCGCGTGGAGCGGCTGATCCGCGTCGGCCCCGACGGGCCCGAGACGTCCCGCCCCTCGGACTGGGACCCGGAGCCGCCGATGCGGCTCCACCCGGTGATGGACGAGTTCGGAAACATCCTCCGCGACTGAGCCCTCGGCCCCATCGGTCGGTACCTGGCCGGGTGCCGACCGATGGTTCGGCCTCGTCAGCAGACGACAGGCCACGCCATAACACCTGTCGTTCCCGGGCTCGGTCCGCGTTCTGCGCCCATTATTTCACGAGTACGCGGATGGAATTCCGCGCCACCACCCTCAAATCTGAAAACCTCACTTCACGAGGAACACCCCAGCCTCTCCCTGAGAGCCTCGACAAATCCTTCGTGCAGGTCTTCCGCCGACAGGAGCTTCTCCTTGGCGTACTCATGGGACTTCACTTCGTGTTCGCTGTGATTTTCTTCGTCCACTCCCGCATGAGTGGTTTGCGCGAGAACCTCCTTGGCGCCACACGAGAAGAGCTCGGTATGGAAGTATTCAGAAGACTCCTTTCGGGAGTCCTTGTAACGGGAGATGACCCGATCATTACTGGTGACAGCAAAGGCCGACAACACGTGGGGGTTTTCTCCGTCACCCCGAATCAGTGCACAACTCCAGTCTCCTCCCATACGTCCAACCGTACGCTGCCGGACACCCTCGCGACTTGCACCGACACGCAAGGAATTAAACCCCGGAATATTACACTGATCACCTCCAGGAAGATCCTCAACAGCAGAAGAACGCGAAAGCCCCTTGGTCACCTTGAAGTCAGGGGAATCACACCCTTTACCCTCTGCGAGATTCTTCGCGTAGGAGGTGGCAATCTCGGCCATGAATTGGTGCTCGCCACCTGAAACATGCGGACCCCCGTGTCCGGAATTTTTCAGCTCCAACTGCACCTGTATCGGCTTCCCACCGGACTTGAAGACAGCTGAACACTCCTCGGGCAACCACACCTCAGCCCTCTTGCCATCTGTCCAGCCAACCACTCCGGATCCAAGGGGTGATTCCTCCGCATACCAGTCCGGTGGCACTCTGCGCCCCTGATACGGGCCGAATTCCCAGGCAGCGAACACCTCAATCTCCGCGAGGTTCTGCATGCCCATCCAGATGCCGCACCGCAGTATCACGTCATCCTCGTCCGAAGATTCCCTCCCGGAGTCGCCCAGATCCTCTCGAATCTCCACCAGGGAGGAATCGTAGTCACCTCCTCCCCCGCTCCCCAGTCTCGCGACCTCTGCAACACTCAGGTTCCCTCCGCAGAGACCCTCCCCGCCCTCTCCGTCCGCCTCTCCCCCTCCGAGCAAATAGATGACGCCGCCGACAACGGCCAGAGAAACCACGGAAGCCAGTACCGAGTTTCTAATTTTCGCCCCCTTGACGGCCTTTTCTCTCCGACTGTCACTCATCTCTTTGCCCTGTCGCTCCCTGTGCACCGTGTATCGCCGAGGAGTAGTCACGCTCAGCTTCCGTCAGGATAGATTCCTGAAAGTTCGACCTGCCGTCGCTCAGGTCATACTCGGAGAGACCGACCTCTTCTCCTCTCAACACAAACATCCTCTCCAAACGAGGGAGGCCTTGAGTGGAATAGCTCCTTATGAGCTCCTCGGTGGTCTTATTCGCGACATCCTCATTGAGACCCTCAGCGATTTTTCCTGTACTTATGTCGACGAACCGCTGAATCGAGTCTCCCACTATTGGAATATTAGTGAAGAGGGCGCCCACCGAATGATATCTATACGCCTTCTCCCAGTTGTTCCGAGATATTTCCTCATCACGATCAGCCCCGAGAACATCAGCACGAATGTAGTCCAGTGACCCCATTACCTGACCGCTGGAGCGCGCTACGCCCCGAGCGTCCACACTCCCATTCTGAAGGTCTTCTTTTTCCAGGCCGGCGATATTATTCGAGATGACCACCATCTGCGAGTCATGAATTTTCCTGAACGCCCCGCCGTCTTCGGAAACCCCGCGAACGAACTGCAGCATTTCTGTTCTGTTGATGCTGATATCGTTCGGCTCGGTCTTCGTCGACGCTCGAGAGAAGTCACCGTTCGTGCCTAGGATGTCATGAATATCGTTAGGGTAGTAGGCGATGGTGTTCGCCATGTTGTGGCGGACATTCTCCGGGACCGCCGACTTGTCGACTGCGGATATTTTGGCGTATGAATCCACCACCTCCTCGAAAACCCGGATTCGCTTCCTGAGGTCGCGTTCAGCCTTTTCCTTTTCCTCTTCTGTCTGTGCTTCAGCAATACCTGCCGCTGGGTCCCTGCGTTCCTCACCGGGGACCTGGCCGGTCATGGCGGCCTCCAGGGCCGCGCCGAATCCGACGTGGCTGTCGGCGTCGGCCTTGTCCGGGCCGGACACCTCGACCTTGCGGTACTCGGAGGTGTTGACCAGATCCCAGTCGCGCTCCTTCTGGAGGTAGTGCAGACGGTCCTTTCCGGCGGCCGTGTCAGGGTCGAAGTAGGCGGTGGCGATGTCGGGGGTCTTGCTCATGATGCCGAGGACACCGTCGTAGGGGTCGTTGGCGAACCAGCTGTCCCTGTCCGGTGAGAAGGTGCCGTCTTCCTCCTTCTTCCCCGCGAACCCCCGGTCGAGGTCCCAGATGTCGGGGTCGCCCTTCTGCTTCGAGTCCTCGGCGGCGCGGATGTCGTCGGCGAGGTCGTGCAGGAACTGCTCGCTGTAGCCGCTGCCGTTCTGCATCAGGGTGACGATCGACTGGTAGCCCCGCATCCTCTGGTCGCTGCCGGCCTGATCGACGATCTCGGCGTCGTACTCCTTGAGGCCGGCTTCCCTGAGGTCCTTCATCCACTTGTCGTAGAACCTCTGGTCCTCTTCCCTCTCCTTGCCCTTGCCCTCGACCTTGGTGGCGGTGGCGATGACGTCGGCCAGGTGCCGGTCCATGTCCAGGTAGTGCTTCTTCCGGCCGGTCTCCTCGAAGTACGCGCGGTCGGTCAGCTCGTTGTGCGTGCGGATGACACCGTCGGGGCCGCCCAGGGAGGTGATGAGGGTGCGGCTGAACTCCTGGTCGGACTTGTTCTCCCGCATCAGGAGGTCCAGTTCGCTCCGCTCCCCGTCGGAGAGCTTCTCGCCCCGCCTGATCTTGTCGTACAGCTCCTCGGCGCGTGCGGCGTTGGCCTCGCCCGCATCACTCTTGAGCGCTCCGTTGAAGCCGTCCAGCAGGCCCTTGTTGCCGTCGGACGGGTCCGACATGAGCGCCATGCGGAAGTTCTCGTCGGCGTCCTGGACGTCCTTGACCGCGTCGAGGATCTTGTTCGTCCAGGATTCCTCCAGCTCCTGGCGGGCGAGCCGGTTGCTGCGGTAGATCTCCGCCCTGTCCTCGTCCATCCTGGCGAGGTCCGCGGTGCAGCGGCCGGAGTACGGATTGACGGTCATACACGCCTCGACGGCCTGGTCGCGCATTTCGATGACCTTGTTGCGCCGTGAGTTGAGCGTCCTGTACGCCTCTTTCAGCAGCGCGCCGACGGCCTTGGCCTCGTCGCGCGCACCCGCGTACTCCTCCAGCGTGACCTGGGCCTGGCTCTTGAACGCCGTGGCCGACTCGCCCCGCCAGCCGTCGGCCTCCACCGCGGCCTTGACGTGGTCGCGGTAGTTGTCGTGCAGCTCGCCGAACCGTCTGCCCATGTCCTCCCATGCGGTCGCCGCGTCGGAGAGGCTCGACAGGCCGGTGTTGATGATCGTCTCGTAGTCGACTGTCATGTCGGTTCCCCTCCTCCGCTCAGAAGTCCGCTATCGGACTCTTCGCCGCCGGGCGGCCCGGGCCCGGACCGGGCGAGGGGCCGGCGCCGGGCGCGTAGTCGCTCAGGGCGCTGCGGTAGAGGGGGGAGAGGCCGTTGAAGGACGCCTTGGTGTCGGTCTCGTTGTTCCCGAAGAGGGTGTTGGTCTGCTCCAGTCCGGTGAGCTCGGCGTCCAGGCGGCCCTGGAGCCGTTTGGAGTTCCGTTCCCACTTGTTCAGCCGGTGGGACAGCCCCCTGGCCACCTCCCAGCCGTTCAGCTTCCCCGTGGTGCAGACGGTGGCGTTCGAGCCGCCGGCGGCGTCTACGCTGTCGTCCTCGGCGAGGACGCTCGCCTTCCTGGTGTCCGGGCCCAGATGCCGCCTGATGTAGTCGGCGGCTTTCTTCTTCTGCGTCTCGGAGTGCGCCAGGTCACCGCCGGGCCCCTGGCCTCCCCCGCCTCCCGGGTGTGCCAGTTCGTTCAGCCGTGTGCTCGTGGGCCGCTGGTCCTCGATGGACACGTGCTCCCCCGCTCCCTCGTCCTCGTCCGCCGTCGGAGTCCGCGCCCCGCCCGCTGTGCCGTTCCCCGTGCGTGTACGGAGGCGCGGATCGGATCCATGTGATCACAGTGGGTTTCGCATCGGAGCATAGCGGCCGTCAACTGCGGTGACCTGCAGGGCGAGTGCGCCTCTCCCCCGCCCGGAACGGCTCGTTCCGGGCGGGGTGGTCAGGGGAGTCGTGGTGCGGAGCAGCCGTGGTGTTCGGCCGAGGCCTCGGCGAAGGCCTTCAGCGCCGCCCGTTCGTACGCCTGCTCCTCCCGCGTCGACTTCTCCCGTTTCCTGCCCAGGGGCTCGACGGTGAAGAGAGCGGTTTCGCCCGAGAACGGGGCCGGGCAGGTGGCGGTGGCCCACAGACCGCCTTCGGGCAGCTTCCCGCTGGGAGTGCGTCCGGGGATCGTCTTCACGAAGCTGTACCGCTTCTCCCAGGCCGCGCGGGCGCTCGTCGCGTATGGGCCGTAGAAGGCCCGCAGCGAGTAGAGCGGGGTGCCGCCGCTGTTGCCGACGGAGCACTTCTCCTGCGGGGCACCGGCCCGGTCGCTCTCCCAGGCTCGCGTGAGGAACCGGCCCCGCGTCGGGATGCCTTCGCACGTCCCGTCCGCCTCGTCCAGAGGTACGTCCTCGTCGTCGGCCACGGGCAGCGGCACCGTACGCAGCCGCTCGCCGAAGCGCGCCTCGCAGCTCCAGCGTTCGGCGGCATTGCGTGCTGTGGCCGTGGCCAGGCGTCCTATACGGGTTCGGTGGGCGGGGTCGTCGAAGTCGGCGTCCTTCACCGACACATTGACTGTGACCAGCAGGTCGCGGCGGTCTCCGACGCAGTCCAGAAACACGGCGGCGGTCCCCCGGTCCTCGTAGGGGGCGTCACGTATTGAGAAGAAACCGGTCCAGCCGCCCGGCAGGGGCGCCGGTGTGTCCGCATAGAGGGCCGGATAGGGGTCGTCCAGCCGTTCGCTCTCCCCGCCCTCCCCACCGTCTGGGACACGGGTGCCGTGAAGCGACACTCCGACCGACGCCTGCTCGAAGCCATAGGTCTTCTCGGGCCTCTTCCGGGCGACGAAGCAGCCGGCCTCCAGCGGTTCGTCCTTCCGGCCGAGGCCTTCCTCATCACGTGCGGAATCCGTTTTCCCGTCCAGCGGGCCGCCGCCAAGGATCGCCCGCGCCTCGCGTTCGGGAAGCACTCCGCCGCATGCGTCGCTCAGCAGTTCCTCGGAGGCCTGCTGCTCGCTTCTCTCCTCGTACCAGGATTGCCCTGCCGGGAGCATGAACACCATGCCGAGGAAGACGCCGGCGGCGATCACTCGTCGTCGATGGATCGCCATCCCTCCACCTCCCCCAGGACCGTGGTGCCACGGCAGTGCGCTCGCTCGGGCCAGCCGCCGGAGGCGGCGAGGTAGCGGTCGAGCGCGGCACGTGCCGTCCGCGACAGTTCCCCGCGTGCCGCCTCGCTCAGTACGGGGCTGTCCTCCTCATGCCGCGCCACTTTTCCCTCCGAGTCGAGGTGGTAGCCGAGTTCGGGCGTGACCGAGATCCGGTGGAAGGTCTGGCCGCCGTCGCACACCGACTCGGCCCACAGCGACAGAGAGGGCAGGGTGCGGTCGTCACTCGGCAGCAGTTCGGCCGTTCCTTTCGGGACAGTCGTCCAGCCCGGTCCGGGCTCGTGGTGCTCGTCGGCTTCGTGGTCGCTCAGGCCTGTCTCACCACTCTGGTAGAAGTCGCGTGCTCCGACTCCGGAAACACTGGTGGCCTGCACGCCCTTGGTCTCGTTCTCGTCGGGGAATCCGTCGAGAACGGCACGGCACTCTTCCAGGGAGGGGTTGAAGGAGGAACCGCCCGACACCCTCCACTTCCCCTTCGGGTAGCCCATGGCGGCGGGGTTCAGCCAGGCGCAGGTGCCCTCGCCACGAGGACCGTCTCCCCGCTCGTCCCCCGTCCCGGTCTCGTCGTCGCCGCCGTCGTCGCCATCGCGTTCGGAGCCCGGTGCCGGGCTCAGCTTGCCGAGTGGGGCGGTGCCGCATGCCTGGTGCTCGCGCACCCGGTCGGCGGCGTGTACGGCCGACCGGACGGCCAGGCGCAGTTCCTCCTCGACGGGTCCATCCGTGTGTCCGTCGTCGTCCTCGTCGTGGACGCGCATGGGCAGTTCGACGGAAACCTTCACATCCGTGCCCAGCCGAAAGCGTTCGAAGTCACCTCTGGGGCAGGCGACTTGCAGGACGACTCCCACCCGTTTCGTGTCGCCGTACGTGTCATGCACCGTGATGACCCCCCGGGAACCGTCCGGCAGCCGGTAGGGGAAGGGGAGTACGTCGCCGTCTTCGACGGAGGGGAGTACGTCGTCGGGCCCCCATGGTTCCGCCCGCATGTGGACGCCGCGGTCGCCCTTCCCGCCGTCATCGGTCCAGTCGAGTCGGCAGTCGATGAACGCGCGGCTCTCGTGGCCGGGTTCCAGGAGCGTGCCGTACTGCCCGTGCGTCACGGCCGAGTCGCGGGGCAGGAACGGATCGAGGTGGGCGGCGGGCAGCAGGCCGGCGCACGCCTTCCGCACCTGCGCACGGTTGGCCTTCGGATATTCGTCGTCCCACGTTGAGTGGACGATCACCGCCGTCACGACGGCGAGGGCCGCCGCCCCCAGAACAGTGGTACGCAGCCGACCGCGCTCCCACAGGCTCCCCATGATCCCCCCTGCCGGTTCTCGCCCGACGCTAACAGAGGGGATGGAGGGGGTCGGGTTCTCCACGGCTCGCCGAACAGTGCTCGGCCCGGCGCGCCTGCTCACGGCGTCCGGATTCCCGTGCGGTGCCCCGACCGGCGGCAGAGTGGACTAGACCTTTCGCGGGTGACAGGTGAGACTGTCCCCGTGACTCCTCGGCATGACGAAACCGCGTATGTCGTCGCCCTCGACGTGGGCGGCACCGGGCTGAAGGGCGCCCTCGTCGGGCCCGGCCACACACTGCTGCACCAGGCGCGGCGGCCCACCGGGCGGGGGGACGGGCCGGACGCCGTGGTGGATAACGTGCTCGCGTTCGCCGAAGGGCTGCGGAAGACCGGGGTCGCGCGGTACGGCGCCGAGCCCGTGGCCGCGGGGATCGCGGTGCCGGGGATCATCGACGACGCGGCGGGTACGGCCGTCTACTCCACCAATCTCGGCTGGCGGGACGTGCCGCTGCGCGATCTGCTGTCCGGGCGGCTGGGCGGGGTGCCCGTCGCCCTCGGGCACGACGTGCGCGCAGGCGGGCTCGCCGAGGGCCGGATCGGGGCGGGGGCGGGCGTGGACCGCTTCCTGTTCACCGCGCTGGGCACCGGCATCGCCGGGGCCGTCGGGATCGACGGCCGGGTGGAGCCGGGCGCGCACGGCGGCGCGGGCGAGATCGGCCACATCACCGTACGGCCCGGCGGGCCCGAGTGCGGCTGCGGGCGGCGCGGCTGCCTGGAGCTGTTCGCCTCCGCCGCCGCCGTGGGCCGGGCCTGGGCCGGGGCGTGCGGCGATCCGGAGGCGACGGCGGCCGGTGCCGCCCGGGCCGTGGAGGCGGGCGACCCGCGGGCCGCCGCCGTCTGGCTCGACGCGGTCGACGCCCTCTCCGAGGGCCTGGTCACCGCGATCACCCTGCTGGACCCACGGGTGCTGATCGTCGGCGGCGGGCTGGCGGAGGCGGGCGAGACGCTTCTGGCGCCGCTGCGCGAGGCCGTACGCGCCAAGGTCACCTTCCAGCACGTTCCCACGATCGTTCCGGCGGCCCTGGGGGACACCGCCGGGTGCCTGGGCGCGGGACTCCTCGCCTGGGACCTACTCTCCGCGGAGGTTGTGAGCCGATGACCGGTCCGAAGACGGCGCAGACGACGGGGCCGCGGACGGCGAAAGCACCGGCGGCGAAAGCACCGGCGGCGAAAGCACCGGCGGCGAGCACCCGGACGGCCGGAGCGCGGCGCACCGTGCTGACGGGCGCCCGTGTGGTGCTGCCGGACGGCGTGGCCGAGGACGGCAGGGTGACGGTGGAGGGGTCGCGCATCGCCGCCGACACCCCCGGGGAGGCGGGCACGCTCGACCTGGCCGGCCACTGGGTCGTGCCCGGCTTCGTCGACATGCACGTCCACGGCGGCGGCGGGGCGTCCTTCTCCGCGGGCTCGGCCGAGGAGGCGCTGCGGGCGATCGCCACCCACCGGGCGCACGGCACCACGACGATGGTCGCCTCCACCGTCACCGGCGCTCTGGACGAACTCGCCCGGCAGGCCGCCGCGCTGTCGGAGCTGGTGGAGCAGGGCGACCTGGCGGGCATCCACTTCGAGGGCCCCTTCATCGCCCGCGGCCGCTGCGGCGCGCACGACCCCGGCCTGCTGCGCGATCCCGACCCGGCCGATGTGCGCGCACTGGTGCGGGCGGCGCGCGGCGCGGCGCGGATGGTCACGCTCGCGCCGGAGCTGCCCGGCGGCCTGGAGTCGGTGCGGCTGCTGGCCGACAGCGGGGTGATCGCGGCGGTCGGCCACACCGACGCCTCCTACGAGGCCGTGCTGGAGGCCGTCGGGGCGGGTGCGACGGTCGCCACGCACCTGTTCAACGCGATGCCCCCGCTGCTGCACCGCGCCCCCGGCCCGGTGGCGGCGCTGCTGGAGGACGAGCGGGTCACCGTCGAGCTGATCAACGACGGCGTCCATCTGCACCCCGCCGTCCTGGAGCTGGCCTTCGCCCGCGCCGGGACCGGCCGGGTCGCCTTCGTCACCGACGCCATGGGGGCGGCCGGCATGGGCGACGGCCTCTACCCGCTCGGCCCGCTCCAGGTGCGCGTCACCGACGGTGTCGCCCGGCTGGTGGAGGGCGGTTCGATCGCGGGCTCCACGCTCACCCTGGACGAGGCGCTGCGGCGCGCGGTGACGGTGGACGGCCTGCGGATCGAGGACGCGGTACGGGCCCTGGCGCTCAACCCGGCGCGGCTGCTGGGGGTCGCCGACCGGGTGGGGTCGATCGAGCCCGGCAAGTACGCCGATCTGGTGGTGCTGGACGGCGGCTACCGGGTGGCGGGCGTCATGCGCCGGGGCGAGTGGGTGGTGCCCCCTCGCCTTCCGGACACCGCGGAGCCCGCCGGGGTTGTACGCGGCGGCGCGACGGGCTGATTGCGTTACGGTCTCGTTCCCACATCGAGCGCGGGCGGTCGTCTTCGCCCTCTGGGCCAGCCGCCTCCGCTTTGGCATGATCACTCGCACGGTCGGCGGCCCCGCGCCACCGTGCGCATGCCGAACGTTCACACTCGCCGGTGGGAGGCGGAGTACCGGATGATCCTGACCGTCACGCTCAACGCGGCTTTGGACATCACCTACCGCGTCCCCCGTCTGGAGCCGCGCGCCTCCCACCGGGTCCGGGAGGTCGCCGAGCGTCCGGGCGGCAAGGGCCTGAATGTGGCACGGGTCCTGGGAGCGCTGGGCCACGAGACGCTGGTGACCGGCTTCACCGGCGGCCCGAACGGCGACCGGCTGCGGGCGCTGCTGTCGGAGGTGACGGAGGAGGGCCCGGTGGGGGACGCGTTCGTCGCCGTCGGCGGGGACACCCGCCGCACCGTCACGGTCGTGGACGAGGCGTCCGGCGACGCCACCGTGCTCAACGAGCCCGGCCCGCAGATAGCCCCCGCCGAGTGGGAGCGCTTCCTGGACGTCTACGGCGGGCTGCTGCACGACGCCACCGCCGTCGCCCTGTGCGGCAGTCTGCCGCCCGGGGTGCCCGTAGGGGCGTACGGGACGCTGGTACGCGCCGCGCGCACCGCGGGCGTGCCCGTGCTGCTGGACACCAGCGGGGAGCCACTGCTGCGCGGGCTGGCCGCCCGGCCGGACGTCGTCAAACCCAACTCCCATGAGCTGGCCGGGATAACGGGCACCACCGAGCCGCTGCGGGCCGCGCGGCTGGCGCAGCGGCGCGGGGCGCACGCGGTGGTCGCCTCGCTGGGCGAGGACGGGCTGCTCGGTCTCACCCCGGAGGGCGTCTGGCGCGTCGAGCCGCCCCGGCGGCTGGCGGGCAACCCGACGGGGGCGGGGGACTCGGTGGTGGCCGCGCTGCTGTCCGGACTCGTGGAGGGCCTGCCCTGGCCGGACCGGCTGGCCCGCGCCGCCGCCCTGTCGGCGGCGACCGTACGGGCCGAGGCGGCGGGCGAGTTCGACCGGGTGCTGTACGAGGAACTGCTGCCCGGGGTGCGGATCGACCGGCAGATGGCGGCCGTCTGACGGCCCGTCCGGCACCCCGGCCGGACGGCGGCGAGGCGGCTGCGGGGCGACTGCGAAGCGGCGGCGAGGCGGCTGCGAGCGGAGAAGACGGGCACGCGGGACGGACGGGCACGGAGGAGGGGTCGGCATGCCACTGGTCGGCAGCGGAGAACTCGTGGCGGACGCGCGCGCGTCCGGCCGCGGCGTCGCCGCGTTCAACGTCATCACCCTGGAGCACGCCGAGGCGATCGCCGCCGGCGCGGAGACCGCCGGCATGCCCGCCGTCCTCCAGATCTCCGAGAACGCCGTGCGCTTCCACGGCGGCCGGCTCGCCCCCGTCGCCGCCGCGGCGGCGGCCGTGGCACGGGCCTCCGGCGCGCCGCTGGCCCTGCACCTGGACCATGTGGAGAGCTTCGAACTGCTGCGCGCCGCGCCGGAGTCCGGGTTCGGCTCGGTGATGTTCGACGCCTCGAGGCTGTCCTACGCCGACAATGTGGCGGCCACGGCGGAGGCCGTGCGCTTCGGCCACGCGCACGGGATGTGGGTGGAGGCCGAGCTGGGCCGGATCGGCGGCAAGCCCGGCGACCGGGAGCCGGGGGACGGCGGGGAGCCGGAAGAGGGGCGCGGGACACTCGACGCGCACGCCCCCGGCGTGCGGACCGATCCCGCCGAGGCGGCCGCGTACGTGGCGGCCACCGGGGTGGACGCCCTGGCCGTCGCGGTCGGCAGCTCCCACGCGATGACCGAGCGCACCGCCGTCCTCGACCACGCGCTCATCGGCGAGCTGCGCGAGGCCGTCCCCGTGCCGCTGGTGCTGCACGGCTCCTCAGGGGTGCCGGACGAGGAGCTGCGGCGGGCGGTGGCGGCCGGCATGACGAAGATCAACGTGGGGACGGCGCTGAACACCGCCTTCACCGGGGCCGTCCGCGCCTTCCTCGCCCAGGACGCACGGGCCGTCGATCCGCGCCGGTACCTGTCCCCGGCGCGGGAGGCGATGGCGCGGACGGTGGCGGCCTTCCTGAAGGTGGTCGGCGGCTGACGCGACCGCGCCGCGCCGCCGGCCCCGTCACGACCCGCCGCAGTGGCGTCAGCCGCGGACGTGGCCTTCCTTGAGCCAGACCCGGTCGAGGACGAACCCGCACTGGTTGCCCTCCTCGCAGGAGATCCTGACGGTGTTGGTGCCCTTGTTCAGGTTGACCCAGGCGAAGGTGCGCGTCCAGCCCTTCTCCCACTCGCCCTCGCCCGCCTTGGCGAAGTTCTTCATGTTCAGCCCGCCCTTGTGGGGCGTGCCGTTGACTGCGAGCGCGGAGTTCGCGTCCTTGCCCGGCACTCCGTAGCCGACGAACAGCGTGTACTTGCCGTCCTCGGGGACCTCGAAGGTCCAGGTGGCCGAGGAGCCGGGCTTGTCGAGGCCGGTGACGTACGCGCCGCTCCTGGACTCGGCACCCTGGACGGCCTTGTCCGTGGTCGCGCCGCCGCCGAGCTGGAGGCTGGCCGCGTCCTCGGAGGGGAGGGGGCCCGGCTTCTCCTCCTTGTTCTTGTCGGCGTCCTTGTCCAGGTCGTCCCCGTCGCCCGCGCCGCTCTCGCCCTCGCCGGCTCCGGAGGTGGCGGCCTGGGTGCCGCCGGTCTGGTTGGCGTTCGCGTCGTCGCCGTCGCTGAAGAAGACGGCGGCGCCCACGCCGAGGACCACGGCGGCGACGACCGCCAGTGCGCCGACCAGCAGACCGTTGTGGTTGCGGCCCCGCCCCCGGCCGGCCGGACCGGCCGCGGCGGCCTCGCGCCGCGCGGCGGCACGGCCGCCGGGCACGGTCTCGGGGGCCGCGTAGTGCGCGCTGGGCTGGTGCGGCGGCTGCTGGTGCTGCTGCGGTGCCTGCTGCTGGCCCTGCTGCCCGCCGTAGCGGCGCTCGCCCACGGCACGGACGTGGTTGTACGAGGTGCGAGGCACTCCCGGCTGTGACGCCGCGGCGCCTGTGTCACCGCCCGTACCGCCCTCGGAGCGGTAGAGGTAGGCGAACGGGTCGTCGTTCTCCGGCGTGCCCGAGCCGTTGTTACCGGCGGTCATTCCGTGCGCTCCTCCATGACGGGTGCCTGCCCGGCGCAGCCTACCTCTTTCGGGTTAAAGAACGCGGCGTCTGTGACCCCTCGCACCGCGTCCCGCGACACACCCGGTGCCGGGGCCCGCCCGGGCCTCATCCGGCCCGGCGGTGGGCCTTGGAGCGCGACCGCTTCTCGACGTACATCCGCTGGTCGGCGGAGTGCAGGACCTCCTCGGCGGACATCCCGCACCCCGCCCAGCTGATGCCGAAGCTCGCCCCCACCCGCACCGCGCGCCCCTCCACGCGGATGGGCGGGATGATCGCGTTGCGCAGCCGTACGGCCAGGTCAGCGGCGTCGCCGCGACACAGTCCGTCCGCCAGGACGACGAATTCGTCACCACCCAGCCGGGCGACGGTGTCATTGTCGCGAACGCCACTCGAAAGGCGTCTGGCCACCTCGATCAGCACGGCGTCGCCGCAGTGGTGGCCGAAGCGGTCGTTGATCGACTTGAAGCCGTCGAGGTCGCAGAAGAGGACGGCCAGGCCCTTCTCCGAGGGGTCGTCGCTCGCGGGCGGAACGGTGTGGACGTGGTGCTCGTAGCCGCCGGCCGGCTCCGGGAGGACTCCCCCGAAGCCGTCGAGGCCGAACCCGTCGAGACCGGGAACGCCGGTGCCGAAGCCGTCGGACCCGAACCCGCCGTCGAGGGCGCCGCCGGCTCCCCCGGGGCCCATCTGCGCGGCGTCGGGCACCGGCGCGGGCTTGTCGCACAGCCGCGCGCCGAGCCGGGCCCGCAGCTCGGCGCTGTTGGGCAGGCCGGTGAGCGAGTCGTGGCTGGCGCGGTGGGCGAGCTGGAGCTCGTGGCGCTTGCGCTCCTCGATGTCCTCGACGTGGGTGAGCAGGAAGCGCGGGCCGTCGGTGGCGTCGGCCACCACCGAGTTGCGCAGGGAGACCCAGAGGAAGGAGCCGTCGCGCCGCGCCAGCCGCAGCTCGGCCCGGCCGCCCTCCGCGGAGGTGCGCAGCAGGGTGGCCAGGTCCTCGGGGTGGACGAGGTCGGAGAAGCTGCAGCGCCGCAGCGCCGCGGCCGGGCGGCCCAGCAGACGGCACAGCGCGTCGTTGGTGCGCACCAGCCGCCCGTGCTGGTCACCTCCCAGCTCGGTGACCGCCATGCCGCTGGGCGCGTACTCGAACGCCTGCCGGAAGCTCTCCTCGCTCGCCCTCAGCGCCTGCTGCTCGCGCTCCAGGCGGACCAGCGCGCGCTGCATGTTTGCGCGCAGCCGGGCGTTGCTGATCGCAATCCCCGCCTGAAAGGCGTACATCTGCAGCGCTTCGCGCCCCCACGCGCCCGGGCGCCGCCCGTTGCGCGGCTTGTCGACGGAGATGACGCCGAGGAGCTCCCCGTCGGACGAGTGCATCGGCGCCATGAGGAGGTCCATCGGATGCCACTCGTCGGCGTACCGCGGGGCCGGCCCGGCGGTGTGCCACTGCGGCACGTCGTCGTCCGTCAGGACCCACGCCTCGGTGTACGGGATGAAGCGCAGCTCGCCCCAGCGCTCGCCCAGCGCCAGCCGCCGCTCCCAGGCCGCCCGCGAGCCCGTACGGCCCGCCATCATCGCCTCCGCGCCCTCGCTGCCTGCGACGGCCGCCACCACGAGGTCCCCGTCGGGCTTGACGAGGTTGACCGCGGCCAGCTCGAAGTCGAGGCCCTTCACGATGCCGTCGGCGACGGTCTGCAGGGTGTCCGCCAGGCTGCGCGCGGTGTTGAGGTCCGCCATGGACTGGTGGAGCCTGCGCAGGGTGGCGAGGCGCACGTACGGCTCCGACTCGGCTTCCATCCGCCCTCCCCCTGAGACTCGAGTGGGTGACTCCAGATGATCCGGTTTTGGACTTTCTCCTGTCTTCAGGCCACTGAATCACAGCGAGCTGCCCAGTCGGTACACAGGGTCAACAATTGCCCCCCTGTGTGACTCATGTCACAACGGAGCGTGGGCGCCCGACTGCGCCGAGTGGGAGCGCTCCGATCCGCGCCACACCCGTACCGAACGCAAATTCCGGTCCTGACCTGCGGATCATTCAGCCGATGTACCTAGGTCCGGTCTGGTCCCGGGGGCCGATGCGACCGTCGGGACCAGCGTCTAGCGTGCGGGGTGTGCATCCGACACCACAGCATCAGATGTCCCGGAACGCCCCCACTTCGCCCTCGCGCCACACCTCCGGCCTCCCGCATCCTGAGGGGGTGGGCGAGGAGGAGTTCCGCGCGGCCCTGGCACGGCTGGCCGCGGGCGTGGTACTGGTGACGGCGCACGACCCGGAGGACGGGCCGCGCGGCGAGGACGTGGGCATGACCGCGACCTCCTTCCTCTCCGTCTCCCTGGATCCGCCGCTGGTACTGGTCAGCGTCCGCGAGGGCTCCCGGATGGACGAGTTGCTGAAACGGCAGCCACTGTGGGCCGCCTCCCTGCTCGCGGAGGGCCAGCGCCACATCGCGGGCCGCTTCTCCATGCGCGGCCGGGTCAGCGACCGCCTGCTCTTCCAGGACATGCCCCGCACCCGAGGCGAGGTCTCCGGAGCTCCCCTGGTCGACGGCGCGCTGGCGACGGTGGAGTGCCGTACCGAGCAGCGGGTGGGCGCGGGCGACCACACACTCGTGATCGGCCGGGTGCTGGCCACCTCACTGCCGTCCTCGGAGGGCAGGCCGCTGACGTACTTCCGCGGGCGCTACCGGCGCCTGGCGTAGCGGCCGCTCCCGGCCGGCCGGCCTCCCTGCCCCAGGCCTGCCAGACCTGCCCGACCGGTCCACCGGTCCGACCGGCCGGAAAGCGCGCCCGCCGTCCACAGCCCCCGACGGGCCGGATCGCCTGCTGACTACACTGACGTGACACGACCTTGGCACAGCGTGGCGACTAATCGGGGGACGGGGGCACGGCGTGACGGGCGAGCGTGACTTCGGCGGTGGCAAGAGCCTGAACTACCAGGCCGAGACGCTCACCGCCTTCAAGGGCCGCATCGACGAACTCCTCGGTGAGCTGGGGAAGTCCCCCGCCTCCCACAAGCAGATCGGCGAACAGACCGTCGCCCCCGACGCGTACGGCACGGGTTTCAGCGCGGCTGAGGACCTGTCAGCCCTCTATGAGAAGGTGCACACGCGCCTGGAAACCCTCTCCCGGCTGTTCGGCGAGCAGTTGGAGGCGCTGGGGATCGCCACCGAGATCGTGGACAAGGGCTATGGCGGCGTCGAGGAGGACCGGCGGCAGCGTTTCCAGGCCATCCAGACGCAGGTGGGCGAGCACTGGTCGGCAAGCCGGCAGGGTGACTCGGAGAAGGTCAAGGACTCCTCCTCCGAAGGCAACAAGAAGGCCCTCGACGCGGACACGGACTTCGACTAAGGGGGGCAGGAATGGCTACGGGAGAGTTCGAGGGCAAGTCCCTCGCCGCGCTCAACGCGATGGTCGCGAAGGCCGACCCCGGCCTGCTCACCTCGCGCGGCCAGGCCCTCGGCAAGGCCGGCTCCGACATGGACGGCATCGGCAGCGAACTGCGCACCTACATCGACCGTGTGGAGTGGGACGGCGAGGGCGGCGACGCCTTCCGCGAGTGGGGGCGCCAGTTCGCCCTGGAGTCAATGCGGTTCGCCGCGTACGTCCGCACGCTCGGGCAGCACATGGTCAACGCGGGCCAGGCCCTGACCGAGGCCAAGGCCGCCATCCCCGAACCCGAGATGTGCTACGCCGACCCGGAGAAGGACAAGGCCCGCCAGGAGCGTGAGGAGGGCAAGCGCCAGGAGGCGATCAACCAGCTCAACCGGCTGTCGTCGTACTACAGGACGACCGGGGAAGCACTCCGCGCCGCGGAGGAGCCGGACTTCAAGCCGCTGCCTGGGCAAGGGGAAAGAGGCCCCGGCACGTATGCGCCAAATTCAGTGCCACATTCCGGCCACTGGGATTCGGCAGCCACTCGGGATTCGGGCCCAGCCTCGGGCAGGTTCGTCCCCACGCAAGAGGGGGATGGGTTCCGTTCCGCCTTCACGGCGGAACGCCCCAACGCCGTTCCCACCCCTACGGCCGATCGCCCCACAAGCATGACGATCGACTCCGTCGCCTCACCCCCTGCCTCTGAGCCTCGGCCACAAACAGGGCTGAACCCCTCCCAATCCTCCACGGGCCCTTCATCTCCAACCACGCCCCCAGTGGCGCCCAGTGGACCAATCCATCGCACCGGTCGGCCGCTGCCCCACGTCACCGCAACCGGTCAGCCACCGGGCAGTGGTGGAAGGGGTGGTGTCCCACCGCGAAGCTCCGCCAGAGACGGCATCATGGGCGGCACCCCGCGCCAGGCAGGCAACCATGCTGCGGGATCAGGGACTCCACGCGGGACCATCGGCGGGGACCGTGCTCCATTGGGACGGCCTGTGGGTGGTATTCCGGGAGCCGCGAACGGCGGGTCTCCGACAGGCAGAGGCATGTCTCCAGGACGGCCTATGGCGCCGCAGCCGGGTGGGACTGGGGGAGGCTCTCGCATGGGCAGCGGTCGCGGTCGTGCCGAGTTCACTCCCGGCGGCAGTGGGCTCGTCCGGGGCAGCACAGCATCGGGTGTGGCGGGAACTGGGCGGCCGACCAACACGAGTTCCCCGTCGAGGGACCGGAGAGAGGGCCGGGACCGCCCCGACTACCTCACCGAGGACGAGGAGACCTGGACGGGGCGACGGGACGTTGTGCCGCCGGTCATCGATTGATTCCGAGGAAGTGCGCTGTCACATGCGAATCCATGCCCTCCCCTCACAGAGGCGAGCACTGACTCTGGTCGGTCTGCTCACAGCCACGCTCATGTCCATGGGGCTGCTCGCGCCTCCTGCCCTAGCCGAGGTCAGGCCGGACCAGCAGTGGTATCTGGACGCCATGAACGCCTCTGGACTGTGGAAAGTCAGCAAGGGCAAAGGCGTGACTGTCGCTGTCATCGATTCCGGAGTGAAGCCGACGCCAGGACTGACCGGCAGGCTGCTGGACGGGAAGAGTTTCACCACTGCAGACGCTGATGTTCACGAAGACGAGACCGGACACGGAACGGAGATGGCCGCACTGATCGCCGGTTCCGGGGCAGGGAACACCCTGCGAGGCCTGGCTCCAGAAGCGAAGATCCTTCCTCTCCGTACCCATGTCACACCCGGCCTTTTCAGGTCACACGACACGCTCATCAAGGCGATCCGATACGCAGCCCGGAGTGACGCCAAGATCATCAACATCTCACAGGGGCTCTCCGGGGTATCCAACGAAACGGCCGACGAACTGCAGGACGCAGTCGACGAAGCCAACAAGCGCGGCAAGCTCATCTTCGCGGCCGCTGGAAACGATGGCCGTCGCGTGAAGAACAACGACTTCCCAGCGGTACTTCCGGGTGTCGTGCCTGTGGGAGCGGTGGACGAGACCGGCACGGTGGCCGACTTCTCCAACTACGGCCATCACCTTGTGCTCTCCGCCCCTGGCGTACCCGGCGGCACGAGTCAGGCGTCCGCCGTCGCGTCCGCCTCGGCCGCGCTCATCTGGGCCGAGCACCCCGACTGGACCAACCACCAGGTCCTGCGTGTGATGGTCGAGACGACGGGGATGTCGCAGCGGGGCGAGGAGCCCAGCATGTACCTCGGGCACGGCATCGTCAGACCCGCACAGGTCCTGGTCGACGGCGACGGCGACCCCGGGCCGGCGGATGTGAGCCCGATCTTCTCCAAGTACTACGCCTCCCTCGAAGCCTCCAAGTCCCCCTCGCCCGAGGACGGCGAGGCCGACGGCAAGAACGAGGGGCCGCCCACCGCCAAGCCCGGCAAAGCCCAGGAACAGGACGACGAGCAGGTCGCCGCACAGGAGGAAACCGGCGGCAGCGGGCCGCCCTGGACGGCCATCGGCATCGGAGCCGCGGTACTCGTCGCCGTCGCCGCGGTCGTCACCGCCATGGCCTTCCGGCGACGGACGCCTGCGCAGCCCCGGTACTGAGCAGCAGGGGGTGGGCCGGCCCCGGCCGGCCTACCCCCAGTCGCGGCCGGAGCGGCCGCGCTTGACGTCGGAGCGGTGCTTCTTGTTCCGCAGCCGCCGCTCGTTGATCCCGCGCGGGACCTTGCCCTTCTTGCGCGGGCGCGGCGGCGGCGCGGTCGCCTCCGCCAGCACCGCGGCCATGCGTACGGCCGCGGTCTCGCGGTTGCGCCACTGGGAGCGGTGCTCGGCGGCCCGTACGACCAGGACTCCGTCCACCAGCCGGCCGGCCAGCCGCTCCAGGGCCCGCTCCTTCCACACCTCGGGCAGCGCCTCGGTGCGCGCGAGGTCGAAGCGGAGCTCGACCCGGCTGTCGCTGGTGTTGACGTGCTGGCCGCCAGGCCCGGACGAGCGCGAGAAACGCCAGTTCAGCTCGGCCTCCGGCAGGGAGACCGAGCCGCGGATGAGGTAGGGCCCGGACATGACTCCCATGATCCCGCCCTCCGGGCCCGCCGTCACGGCGTTTTCCCCGCCCTCCTGCTC
>NZ_JAKMAY010000078.1:0-20965 GCF_022015835.1 Streptomyces sp. ICN903
CCCCACCCCGCCGAGCGCCTCCACCGCCCGCTCCTACCTCGCCTCGCTGACGGTCCGCGCCGAGGGCTCGTCGGACGGCTACAGCCGCGACAAGTTCCCGCACTGGATCACCCAGAGCGGCACCTGCAACACCCGTGAGGTCGTCCTCGAGCGCGACGGCACGAGCGTGGTGCAGGACAGCAGCTGCAGGGCCACCAGCGGCCGCTGGTACTCGCCCTACGACGGCGCCACCTGGTACGCGGCCTCCGACGTGGACATCGACCACGTCGTGCCGCTGGCCGAGGCCTGGCGCTCGGGCGCGAACTCCTGGACCACCTCCAAGCGGCAGTCGTTCGCCAACAACCTGTCCATCGCGCAGCTCATCGCGGTGACCGACAACGTCAACCAGTCCAAGGGCGACAAGGACCCCGCGGAGTGGATGCCGCCGCGCTCCGCCTACCACTGCACCTACGCCCGGATGTGGGTCTGGGTGAAGTACAGCTACGGCCTGTCCGTGGACTCCGCCGAGAAGAGCAGGCTCGGCAGCGTGCTGAGCGGCTGCTGACCGGGCGCGGCGCCCCTGGCCTCCGGTCGCGGCCGGAACCCGCGGCGGGAAGACGGCGAAGACGGCGGGGCCCGGCCGGACGAACGCCTCGGCCGGGCCCCGCCCGAATCCGCCGCCCCTACCTCCTGGGCTCCGGGTCGAGCGACACCGTGACGCAGGCCAGCCGCCTGCCCGCGTCACCGGCGTGCCCGGGGTCGTGCCGCGTGCGGTGCTCGTGGATCACCACGGACCGCGCCTCGCCGGCGCGGAAGCGCCACATGTGGCTGGACAGCGCCCTGCCCTCGCCGTGCTCGTCGGTCGTGAAGTCCAGCCAGACCTCGTTCTCGGGGTTGGCGTGGCGGGGACCGGTGGACGAGCCGCGCGGGGCGGGGACGTTGCGGTAGTGCGGGCCGGAGTCACCGGGCCGGGCGCCGCACGGCCCGGTGTGGACGTGCGCCCCGTAGCCGCGGCCCTCGGGCAGCCCCCGCACACCCAGCGCGACCGTCATCCCCCGGCGGCTGTCGTAACGGGCCACCGAGACCCCGGCTCCGACGGGGACGAGGGCCCGGTCGTACGTCACCGCGGCCGGCGCGTCGGACTTCCCCGGTGGGGCGAACTCCGCGCCCGTCCACGCCACCCGGTGCCTGCCCCCGATCCCGAAACCGCCGATGCCGACGTCCGCGACCGACTCGACGGCGCCGAGGAGTTCCGCCGTCCCGACCGGTTCGGCCGCTCCCGCGCCGCCCGCCGGTCCCGCGGCGGTCAGCAGCGCCGCCGCCGCGGCCGTCGCGACGGCCGCGGCCACCGTCCTGCGCGCGGCCTCGCCCGCCGTCCTGTGCGCCGCCCTGTCCGCCGGTTTCCTGCCCCTGAGCATGTCGGCCCCTCCTGCTCGGTTCGTCGTGTCGTTCCGTACGGCCGCCCATGCTCCGCCGACTCCGGCCGGACGGTGGGGAGATGACGTGCCGCGGCACCCCAGCTGATCCTCACGGGTGACGCGGGCGTACGCTGATCGGCGGTAGGCCGCCCCGCGGCAGGGGCCGCACCGGGGAGTGAACGTGCAGGAAACGCTGGGGGAGTTGATCTACGCCCCCTGGATCTATGTGCTCATAGCGCTGTCGGTGCTGCTCGACGTCTTCCTCCCCTTCCTGCCCAGCGGCGTCATCGTGATCGCGGCGGCGGCCACCGCCGCGGGCGCGACGGCCGCGGGCACGGCGGCCGCGGGCACGGCGGCCGGCGCCGCCGCGATCGCCGCACCCGCCCCGGACGCCCCGCTCCCGACCGTGTGCGCGCTGGTGCTGTGCGCGGCCGCGGCGTCGGTCCTGGGCGATCTGGCGGTGTACCGGCTGGCCCGGCGCGGCAGCGACCGTTTCGCCCGGACCATCGCCCGTTCACGTCAACTGGCCGGCGCCCGGAAGCGGTTGGGCCACGCGCTGGCGCGCGGCGGGGGCCCTCTGGTCGTCCTCGCCCGGTTCGCTCCGGGCGGGCGCTCGGTGATGAGCCTGGTCGCCGGCGTGGAGCAGCGGCGCACCAGGGAGTTCCTGCCGTGGTCGGCCCTGGCGGGCCTGGCCTGGGCCGGGTACGGCGTCGGCGCCGGCTATGTGGGCGGGCAGTGGCTCGGGGCGACGTGGCTGGGGGCCGCGGTCTCGGTGCTGGCCCTCTTCGGCGCGGGCGCCCTGGCGGCCTTCCTGGTACGGCGCAGACCGGTGCCGGTGGCGCGGGCCTCCTGACCCCCTCCTGAGCGGCCGCCCGCGCCGGGGGTGGTGCCGCAACGCGGGCCGCAACACCGCGTGCCGCCGCCTTCCGTTCGGAAGCGCGGCGCACGGCGTTGCGGCCCGCGTCGCGGGCCCGCCCTCAGGGCTTGCGGGCGACGGCGGCGTAGAGGGACACCTCGGCGTCCGAGGCGTCCGCGAGCGGCTGGTCCGGCTCCGGCCGCCAGCGGTGCGGCACGGTCAGGCCGGGCTCGACGAACTCCAGCCCGTCGAAGAACCGCAGGATCTCCTCGCGCGTCCGGGCCTTGGCCGAGGCCGCGGAGCCGGACATGGAGAGGCTGTTCAGGCGCTCCCAGGTCTCGGGGTCGAGGTCGGGGGTGCAGTGGGTGAGGGTGAGGTAGCTGCCCGACGGCATCGCGTCCACCAGCCGCGCGACGATCTCGTGCGGCCTGCTCTCGTCGCTGATGTAGTGGAGCAGCGCGTTGAGGGAGAGCCCGACCGGCCGGCTCAGGTCCAGGACCTCGTGGAGTTCGGGGTGGTTCAGGACCGAGTCGGGGTCGGTCGCGTCCGCGTGCAGGTACGCGGTGCGGCCCTCGGGGGTGCTGCGCAGCAGCGCCTGCGCGTAGCGCAGCACGATGGGGTCGTTGTCGGCGTAGACGACCCGGGCCTCGGGTGCGATGGCCTGGACGACCTGGTGCAGGTTGGGCTCGGTGGGTATGCCGGTGCCGATGTCCAGGAACTGCCGGATGCCCGCCTCGCGCACCAGCCACCGGGAAGCCCGGTGCATGAAGGCGCGGTTGACTCGGGCTCCGGTGCGCACTCCCGGCCAGAAGGAGATGACCGCCTCGGCGCCCTGGATGTCGGCCTCGTAGTTGGTCTTCCCTCCGAGGAAGTAGTCGTACATGCGCGCCGAGTGCGGTCTGCTGGTGTCGATGTCGTCGGCGGAGAAGCCCTGGGCGGTCATCTGGTCTCCCGTGGGGGGTGGTCGTGGTCGGTGGTGGTGCGGTTCAGGCGAGCAGGAAGTCGGCTTCCCCGAGCTTGGCGCCCCGGATGAAGGACTCGATCTCCTGGTAGGTGTAGATCAGCGCGGGGCCGTCGGGGTCGCTGGACTGCCGCAGGGCCACCCGTCCGTCACCGAGCTTCATCGCTTCCACGCAGTTGCCGCCGTTGGTGCCGCTCCACGGCTTGTGCCAGCCCTCGGTCCCGAGTTCCTTGGCCGGCATCCCGTTGTAAATGTGACCCATCGGTCAGAACTCCTTGCGAATGTCACCGAGCAGCTCCTCGGTGTGTCGTACTGATACGGCCTGCGCGCCCATGCGGTCCAGGACCTCCAGGTAGGCGGCCGTGTCGGGGCGTTCGTCCAGATAGACGGCCCCTGTGAGGCTCTCGGTGTAGACGATGTCCGGCAGTTCCGGTATGTCGAAGCGGAACAGCTGGAAGGGCCCGAACATGCCCGGGTGCGGGCCCGCCCCGAACGTCAGGATCTGGAGGGTGACGTTCGGCAGCGCGGTCGCCTCCAGGAGCCGGTCGATCTGCGCCCGCATGACCTCAGGCCCCCCGACGGGCCGGTGAAGGACCGTTTCGTCAACCACGACCCACAGCCGCGGGGCGCCCGGCTTCGTGAGGAGCCGCTGCCGGCCCAGGCGCAGCGCGACCCGGCGTTCGAGCTCGTCCTCGGGCGCGTTGGGGAAGCCGGTGCGCAGCAGGGCGCGGGCGTAGTCCTCGGTCTGGAGCAGGCCGGGGACGCAGTGGGGCTCGTAGCCGCGGATGACGGAGGCGGATCCCTCCAGACTCACGTACAGGCCGAACCAGTCGGGCAGTACGTCACGGAAACGGTGCCACCATCCCGGTTTGCGCGACTCCTCCACCAGCGCCAGGAAGGAGTCGATCTCCTGCCGCTCGACGCCGTAGGTCTCCAGCAGCTTCTCCACGAACAGCGGTTTCAGGCCGACTTCGGCCTTCTCCATCCGCCGTACCGTCGCGGCGTTGACGCTGAGCGCGGCAGCGGCCTCCTCGAAGGAGCATCCGGCCTTTTCCCGCAGGTCGCGGAGTCGCAGACCGAGCACGATCCGCCCGACGGTCGCCACGTTCCCTCCCTCGAAACCCCTGGTCGGACAGTGAGTCTGACACACCGTCTATGACGTATGCAGCCTGCCTTGAATATTCTGCAATTTGCAAGACGCCTCTTGCCTTCTGCCTACCGCAGCGAGGATAGTGAGAGCCCCCACAGGCGGAAGTACGGAAAGGCGGACGGCCGTGGCGCTCTCCCCAGGCACGATGACGCTCCCGGCACCGGTCGGCGTGTGCCCAGACCTGCGCCAGGAGACATTCGAGCTGCCGGCCCAGCCCTTCTCCGTCGCCGACGCCCGCGACCGCGCCTTCGAGCGCCTGCTCCAGTGGGGCTTCGCCCCGGAGGTCTGCCACACGGCACGGCTGGTGGTCTCCGAACTGTTCACCAACGCCGTGCTGCACACGGACAGCGACCGCATCGGCTGCCTGCTGTACGTCGCCGACAACCAGATACGCATCGAGGTGCGCGACCAGGGCAGCTACGCCAGCACCCCGGTGCTGTGCTCCCCCCGGGCCGACGAGGAGCGCGGCCGGGGACTACAGCTGATCGAATCGCTCACACAGGCCTGGGGGGTGGAGTCCGCAGGACTCGGACTGGGCCACATCGTGTGGGCCGTCATCCGGCCCTGAGCCGTCCGGAGCCGGATGACCGCAAGGGCCCGGGTCCCCTCCCGGCGAGGGGAGGAGACCCGGGCCCTGCAGACAAGGACCAGGCCCGAGCCGCGTGGGGGCGGCTCGGGCCTTCCCTCTGCCGGCCCTCCCCCGCCGGCCTCCGTCCCGCGGGCGCCCGGCGACCGGCTTCGGCCCAGGGCCCTTCCCACCGTTTCCTCTCCCTCGGCCGGGCTCCCGGCGCTACCTTCGGCGGTATGACGAACAGTGATCAGCCGTGGCTCGCCCCGACCGGCGCCTGCTGGTGCGGTTGCGGTACCCCGGTCGGCACCGGCTCCTTCTTCGCCCCCGGCCACGACAAGACGGCGGAGGCGGCGCTGCTCGCGGCCCGGTACGGCGGCTCCGTGGCGCGCCTGCTCCACCACCACGGCTTCGACTCCGGCCGCTCCGTCCTGGACGCGGCGGTCCGGGAGGGGCACTGGGACAGGTGCACCTGCGGCTACACGGGAGCACCGGCCAGTATCGACAACCACCGCAGGAGGTGCGCCGGCTGAGCAGGCGCGCCGGGGCGGGGCGCGCCGCCGGTCAGCGCCCCCGCACCGCCTCGTGCGCCGCGTCCAGCGCGAGGTGCCACGGGTACTCCTCCGGGCGCCCCTGCCCCGGCGGGTTCGGCTCGAAGCCGCCGGGGCCGTACAGCACCCGTACGCCCTCTCCGCGCAGGACCTCCAGCGAACGCTCGAACTGCGGGTGCCGGGCGTAGGTGGAGTTCAGGCACGGCATCACCACCAGCGGGATGCGCTTGCCCATCGCCTCCGCGGCGAAGCCCACGACGAACGTCGAAGTGATGCCCAGCGCACAGGCGTTGACCGTGTGCAGGGTCGCCGGGGCCACCACCACGACATCCGTCCTGGGCCACGTCTCGGGCCTGCCGTAGGACCGGTAGGCGCTGCGCACCGGGTGGCCGGTCAGCTCCTCCAGCTCCGGCAGCCGGTCCTCCAGCCACTCCCGCGCGTTCGGCGTCAGCCCCAGGCACACCTCCCACCCCCGCGCCTGCGCTTCGCGGACCGCGCGGTCGATGTGGACGACGGGTGGGGAGGCGCAACCGAACAGGTACATGACTCGGTTCCTCATACTCCGCAGTTCACCACACCTGATCAGCGCGAACTCACTGGGACGGACGGCGGGTCGCGGGTACCGTTCAGATGCCGCGAGAAACGGAGGGACCCGGTATGCCCGCATCCGACGACGAGCACATCGGTAACCGGATCGCCGCCCAGCGCAAGCGCGCCGGACTCACACAGCAGGGGCTCGCCCAGCGCATCCCCTACTCCTACAGCCTTCTGCGCCACGTCGAGAGCGGCCACAAGAGCGCCTCGCCGCAGTTCGTGGCCGCCGTGGCCAGGGCGCTGCGCACCGATGTCGCCACCCTGACGGGGCAGTCCGCGCACCCTCCCCGGCCCGACCGCGTCGACGGCCTGGTCCGGCCCATCCGCGAGGCGCTCGACCTTTACGACCTGCCACCCGACCCCTGCGGCCCCGCCCTCCCCGCACCCGAACTGGTCGCGGCCGCCGACGCGCTGTGCCGAGACGTGCGCGGTGCCCGGCTGTACCAGGCGGCCGCCTGCCTGCCGGGCCTCCTGACGGATCTGACCGTCTCCTGCCGGGAGCACCCGAGCACCGAGCTGTGGCGCGCGCTGGCTTCGGCGTACCGCAGCGCGCACGACGTGACGACGAAGCTCGGCAGCTACGACCTGGCCGTCGTGGCGCTGGACCGGATGGGCTGGGCCGCCGAGCACGCCGGCGACCCGCTGCTCGGCGCGATCCGCCAGTACAAGCGGGCCCTGTCCTACCGCAGCCGGGACGCCGAACACCGCATCGGCCTGCGCATGGTGGCGGTCGGGCACGATCTGCTGCGCCAGACCGGACAGAGCACCGAGAGCCTGGCGGTGGCCGGGCAACTCCACCTGGGCGCGGCCGTGATCGCGGCCCGCGCGGGCGACGCGGCGGCCGTGGAGTCCCACCTCGCGCGGGCCGGGGAGATCGCCCGGCGCACCGGCGAGGTGGGAGCGGTGCACTGGCTGTCCTTCGGCCCGGCGAACGTCGGGACGCACGAGGTGTTCGCCCGGCTGGAGCTGTGCCAGTACGACGCGGCGCTGAGCGCGGCGCGCGCGGTGCGCCCGCCGCGCGGCTGGGCCGCCTCCCGGCGGGCCGCCCTGCTGGTGGACCGGGCCCGCGCGGAGATGGAGACCGGCCGGATCGAGGCGGCGCTGGCCTCGCTGGCGCAGGCGCGCACGCTGGCGCCCCAGCAGACCCGCTTCCACCCCCGGGTGCGGGAGACGGTGCGCGGCCTGCTGAACCTGCGGCGCAGGTCGCCGGACACCCTGACGCGAATGGCCGCGTGGGTCGGCGTCTGACGGCCCGTCAGCGCCTGTGACCGCACGCGGCGGCGTGCGAGGCCCGGTCGCGGACGCCGGGGCGTGTGCGCCCGCGCGCATACGCCGACGGCACCTGTCACCGAAGAGTGACAGTTGAGAGCCGGTCACGCCGCCACGCTGTGTTCCGCAAGCGACCGTGACAAGTCCGGGGGACCTCGTGCAGAGCACACCAGACGCCACCCCACCCGCGGCCCCGCCCGTGGCCGGTGAACCGCCCGGCCGGAGGCGGCCGTTCGGCCAGGCCGGCCCGGAGCGGACCGACCCGCCGGCCCCGGCGGCCGACGCCGATCCGCCGGAGGCGGCCGTACTGGTGGACTCCGCCGCCATCCAGCACACCATCGGCCGCGCCCTGGCCCACGGCAGCGCGCCCCTGCGCCACGGGGAACTGGTGGAGCTGGAGGCCCGGTTGCGCGACCACATCCGGCTGCTGCTGCCGATCGCGCGGGCCCGTGCCGCCGTCCTGCGCCCCAGCACCACCCAGTGGCTGCGCTACCGGGCACGGCTGGACTGGATCACCAACCAGGCCGGGCGGGAGCTGGACGACAAACCGCACTCCGCCCGTCAGCAGGTGAGGTCCCTCGCGCACGACTGCCGATGGCTGCTGCGGCAGACCCCCGAGTGGAACAGGAAGGCGACACCGTGACCATCTCCCCGCACTCCGCACCGGCCGGCACCGCCGTACAGCCCCCGCCGACCGGCTGGCTGGATCCGACCGGCCGCGTACCCGCCGTCCTGGCCGCCTGGGAGCACGGCGCGCTGGGCGAGGTGCCCGCCGGGATCGCCTGGGACGTGGTGCGCCTCCCGCTGCCCCTCGCCCGGGAGACGGTCCGCAGGATGCGGGCGGCGCGGGCCCCGCTCGGCCCCGTGCTGTCCACTCCGCTCGGCGCGGACTTCCTCGTCGCCCTGGGCTCGGCGGACGGCCTGGAGGTCGCCGGCATGTCCGTCCTGGGCCGCGGCACCCTGGTGCTGCTGCCGCACCCGGACGTCGCCGAACCGGATCCGGTCGGCAACCGGGGCTGGATCGTCCCGCCCTCGGACCGCGCGCCCGCATGGGGCCCCGACCTGCGTGACGCCTACGCCGAGGCCCGCGCCGCCGCGGCGGCCGAGGCCGCGGGAACGGCCGGTTGAGAGGGCCCTCACGCCGTACGCCCGGCTGAGCCCGCGCCGCGGACGCATGGGAAGCGGTCACCCGGATAGGCGTAACGGGTGAGCGATTACCAGGAGAGAGGCGTTCCCGCCGAGGCCGACGCGGTCCGGCCCGCGCCGCCGCGCGTACCCGCGGCGCCGCGGGCCCGGACGCTGACACCCCAGCCCCTGGAGCCGCGGCGGGACGGCGAGGGCAGCCTCGCCCATGTGGTGGAGACCCTCCTCGACAAGGGGCTGGTGCTCAACGCGGACATCATGGTGTCGGTGGCCGGCGTCGAACTCCTCGGCATCCGGCTGCGGGCGGCGCTGGCCTCCTTCGAGACCGCCGCGCGCTACGGGCTGGAGTTCCCCTCCGGCACCGATGTCGACACGGCCGCCTGGCGCGAGGCCCGCGAGGAGAAGGACAGCTGTCCCGAGTGCGGAAAGCGTTCTCCGGTGCACCAGTTGCTGGAGGACATGTGCCCGTGGTGCGGCTGGCGCAGCGCTCAGGCCCGGTTGGCACGGGGTCGCGCCGCCCCGCGCGCACTTGCCGACGACGGCGGCGGCTCGCACGACCGCGGAGGCCCGGAGGACGACCGCGGGGGCCCGGAGGACGGCGGCGGTCCGGGAGGCGACCAGGGCCCGGAAGGCGGCGGGGGCGGTGGCCGTGACGGCTGAACGCCCGCCGATGAAGCCCACCAGGGATCCGCGCGTGACGCTGGACGACCTGGTCGAGGTCCTGCTGAACAAGGGCGCCGTCCTCCACCTGGACCTCATCGTCTCGGTGGCCGACATCCCGCTGATCGGCGTCAGCCTGCGCGCCGCGATAGCGGGCATGGAGACCATGCTGGAGTACGGCATGCTGCGCCGGTGGGACGAGGACACCCGCGCCTGGGCCGAGCGCTCCACCGGGCGCCGTGAACTCGAACTGCTCGCCGGGGAGCGGCATGTCGTCCACATGCGCGGCGGCCACCTGCTGGAGGACGGCTTCCAGACCACCTGGCGCCCCGGCACCGTCCACCTCACCGACCGGCGGCTGGTCGTGATGCGCCGCGAGCCGCGCGAGGTGCTGTGGGAGACGGAGCTGTCGGCGGTGCGCGCGGTGCGGCCGGAGAGCGAGCGGAGCGTCGGCGGAGAGCAGCGCACCAGGCTGCGCGTCGCCCTGGTGGACGGACGTGAGGCCCTGCTGTCCTGCACCGAGCCGGAGAGGCTGCGCGCCCTGCTGGCGAGTACGTGCCCCGGCCCTCTGGAGACGTCCCCCGCCGATCCGGAACGGCGGGACGGCGAGGGGGCCGACGGCGGCCGGGCGATCCTCGAGGGCCACCTCTGGTACCACGAGCCGCGCCGCGACGGCCCGCTGTGGCGCGGCGGGCAGGGACGGCTCACCCCGGACGCACTGGTGTGGAAGTCGCCGCTGGACTCCCGCCCCGCCCTGGTCCTGCCCGCCGACGACATCACCGCCGTCCGCACCGCGCCCGGGCGCTCACCGGCCGGCGGGGGGACGGTGGTCACCGTGGAGACGGCCTCGCGGGGAGCGGTGACGCTCACGGCCGACGAACCGGGGCGCTGGGCCGGGGCACTGGACTCACTGCGCACCGCGGCGCCGCTGCCATCGGCCTGACGTGCGCACACCGCGCCCTCCGCGAGGCAGCGCGCAGGCGGCGGGCGGGCAGCGGCCGGGAAGAGAAGGACGGAGAAGAGCATGGCCATCACAGTCGACGAGAAGAGCCTCAAACAGGGGGTGCTCTCCCTGGTCGTCACCCTGGTCGAGGTGATCCAGGAGGCCCTGGAGCGGCAGGCACTGCGCCGGATGAACGGCGGCGACCTGACCGAGGAGGAACTCGAACGCCTGGGTGACGCCCTGCTGGAGCTGGACGAGGCCATCGAGGAGATCAAGTCCGACCACGGCATCACCGACTCCGTCGCGGATCTGCACCGGGGCCTGGACGAGGTGGTGGACGACGTGGTGGACAAACTGGTCAACCCCGCCCGCTGGGCCGAGGAGGCACGGCGGTGACGGAGCCGGCCCTGTACGTGTACGCGGTGGTCCCCGACCGGCCCGGCGCCGCCGACGGCGTCACCGGGATCGACGAACGCCCCCTGCGCCTGCTTGCCGCCCCGGGCACGGGACTGGCCGCACTGGTCCACGACGCGGAACCGGCCCCCTACCAGGGCACGGACGAGGACGTACGGCGCCGGGTGGCCGAGCAGGACCGGGCGGTGGTGGCCGTGTGGGAGCGCACCGGCTCGCTCCTGCCGATGACGTTCAACGTCCTGGTCGCCCCCGATCCCTCGCCGCGGGACCCCCGCACCGCCGAGGAGCGCCTGCGCGACTGGCTCACCTCCCGTGCGGCCGGGCTCCGCTCCCGGCTGGAGACGCTGGAGGGCCGGGCGGAGCTGCGGGTGGAGATCACCGTCGACCGCGCGGAGGCCGCCCGCGACGACGAACGCGCCCGCGCCCTGGAGGCGGAGATGGCGAGCCGCTCCCCCGGGCTGCGCCGTCTGCTGGCCAAGCAGCTCGAACAGCTGCGCCGGGAGTCCTCCGAGCGCCTGGCCGACGTCCTCCACGCGGATGTGCGCCGCAGACTGCTGGCCGTGGCCGAGGACCTGCGGGAGCGGTCGCGCAGCGTGCGCGACCCGGGCGAGGCGGACGTCCTCTCGGCGGCCCTGCTGGCGCGCACGGAAGACATCGAGGCGGTCGGCGCCGTACTGGCCGCCTTCCGGGACGAACAGCCCGCCGCCCGCATCCGCTTCCTCGGCCCCTGGCCGCCCTACACCTTCGCCGACCTCCCCGACGGCCCCCGCGAGCCCGCCGCCCCGGAACGGGGGCACACCCCGGAGTGGGGGCACGCCCCGGAACGGAACTAAGCGGCCTCGTTCGGGTTCCGTCCGGTCCTTACATGCCGAACTCCGCCGCGGAGAGCCCCAGTGCGGCGCAGGCCTCCCGCACGGCCTGCTGCTCGGACTGGTCGATGTGGCCGTCGGCGCCGGCGATGACGATGCCGGTCTGGACGACGGCCCTGGCCTCCGCCGGCTTCTTGGCGGCCTTGGCGATCTCCTGCAGCGCCTCCGCCCGGCCCGCCTGGAAGTCGGCCGTGAGCCGGTCCACATGGCGGTTGAACCGCTGGCGCAGCTGCTCGGGCGGGAAGTTCCGCAGAACGTCGTTGTCGACGATCATCGACTCCATACGCTGCCGCTCCGACGGGTCCACATGCCCGTCGGCGGCGGCCACCAGCGCGCACATCGCCATGCTCGCGTCCCGGTACGCGCCGCTCTTCAACTCGGCCTTGGCCGAGGCGAGCTGGGACTTCAGCAGGCCCACCAGCTGGGCCTTCGTCCCTCCACCGGAGCCGGGGCCGGTTCCGGGGCCGGAGCCGGGGCCGGTTCCGGGGCCGGAGCCGTGGCCGGAGCCGTGGCCCTGGCCGGCCGCGCCCCGGCCGACGGCCCCCGGTCCTCCCACGCCCTGCCCGCCCCGGGACTGCTGGAGGTTCCTGGCCTGGTCCTTGAGCCGATCCCACATCGCCACTTGAGCCATCCCGTCCTCGGCCGCCGCCCGTCCTGTGCGGGCCGCAGTTCTTCGTTCACCGTCCGCCATCCCAACGTCCCCAGGGCCCTCCCGGGTTCCGGGTGCGGCCGGATCACCCTTTCGGGGCGGGGCGGGCCGGTCTCGCCGGCTCAGGAATCGAGCACGGCGGCGACGGCCTCGATCTCCACAAGCTGGTCGTCGTACCCGAGCACCGTCACTCCCATCAGGGTGCTGGGCACGTCGTGGTCCCCGAAGGCGTCACGGACGACCTCCCAGGCGGTCACCAGATCCTCCTGGCGGCTCGACGCCACCAGGACCCGCGTACTGATGACGTCCTCGATCGAGGCGCCCGCATCGGCGAGCGCGGTCCGCATGTTCTCCACCGCCTTCGCCGCCTGCCCGGCGTAGTCGCCCTTCGCCGCCGTGGACCCGTCCTCGTTCAGGGGGCACGCCCCGGCGAGGAAGACCAGCCGCGCCTCGGCGGGCGCGGTGGCCGCGTACGCGTACTCGGCGACGTCGGACAGGGAGCCGGAACGGATGAGGGTCACGGCACGGGGCACGGCGGTTCCTCTCGGCGTGTCTGCGGGTCTGCAAGGTCGCCAGCCTGCCACAGCCCACCGGGTCCGCTCCTCCGGATAAAAACGGGCGGGAACCGTGTCGCCGAACGCTCCGTCAGGCGGCCGACTCCTCCGACAGCGCGGCGAGCAGCCAGTCGTGGGCGGCACCGGGGGTCGGCTCCGGCGGGCCGGCCGGCGGCGCGGTCACCTCGGCGACGAGCTGCCAGTAGCGGTCGATGCGCGGATCGGCGGCGAGTTGGCTCCTGAGCCCGCGCCGGAAACCGGGGGTGTCGCGCGCGCCGCGTGAGCGGGCGTAGGCGGAGACGAAGCAGTCCAGCGCCTCGCCCCGGTGCGGCGGCCGTCCCGCCCGCATCGGCTGTGCCGCCAGCCCGTACGCCTCGACGAGGCCGCCGTAGAGCACCGCCGGGCGGTAGCCCTCCTCCGGCCGGTGCGCCGCGGGCTGACGCTGCCGGGCGGTGCCGGGGCAGGGGCCGGAGACGAAGGCGTGCAGCCGGGCGAAGGCCAGCACCTGGGCCGGGGTCGGGTCGTCCGGGGGCCGGGGGACGGCGTGTTCGAGGATCTCCGAGACCAGCCGGGCCGGAAGCCTCGGCGGCAGCCAGCCCCGCCAGAAACGCGCCAGCGCCGCCGTGCCGGGCGGGGCGGACACGGCACCGACCAGCCGCAGACGGTCGGCGCGCTCCTCGGCCGTGCAGTCCTGCAGCAGGTGGAGGGCGGCCTCCCGCCAGCGCAGGGCGGCCAGTTGCGCGCCGACGTCCCGCAGCCGGCCGGCCACGACGTCCTCCAGCGCGCCGTCCCGCTCCAGCGCCCGGCCCACCTCGGGGACCGGTACGCCGAGGGCCCGCAGCGAGCGGATCGTACGGAGCCGGTCGAGCGCCTCGGGGCCGTAGCGGCGGTGGCCCCCGGCGCTGCGGCCGGCTTCGGGCAGCAGTCCGCGGTCGGAGTAGAAGCGGACGGTCTTGACGGTGGTGCCCGCCCGCTCGGCGAGCTCCCCGATGCTCCACAGGCCGTCAGGGGACAAGGCTTGAACCTCCCTCAGGGGGAGTTCCTACCGTACCGGCGGGCGCGGGCGGCCCGCGCCCGAAAGGAACGGGGAGGAGCATCGCCATGACGGCTTTCGTGCTGGTGCCGGGCGCCCACACCGGCGGCTGGGTGTGGGAGGAGGTGGCCGGCCGGCTTCGGAAGTCGGGGGCCCAAGCCCACCCGGTGACACTCACCGGCATGGGCGGACCCGGCGATCCGGCGGGAGCGGGCACCGGCCTGGAGACGCACATCGACGACCTGGTGCGGCTGATCGACGGGCTGGACGCGCCTCGGGTGGTGCTCGTCGGACACTGCTACGGCATCCACCCGGCGCTGGGCGCGGCCGGGCGGCGTCCGGAGCGGATCGCCCGGATCGTCCACCTGGACACGGGCATCCCCCGTGACGGCGACCCGGCCCTCGCCCTCGTGCCCGACGGCACGGTCCGCGAACGGCTCCCGCACGCGGACGGGCGGGGCGGCGGGCACGGGGACGGGCTGCTCCCCCCGTCCTCCCCGGACGGCTGGCGGCGCTGGGGCAGCACCGCGGGTGTGCCCGAGGAGGCACTGGAGCGGCTGGCCCGCCTCGCCTCGCCCCAGCCCGCGGACACCCTCACCCAGCCGCTCCGGCTGGCCGAGTCCGTGTCGCGGATACCGGCGACCGGCGTCCTGTGCACCGCCAACGGGCCGGGCATCGCCGCGGTCGAGGCCATGGTGGGCCTGGGCGACCCACGCTTCCTGGCACTCACCGGCCCCCGGGTGGACTTCTTCGAACTCGCCACCGGGCACTGGCCGATGCTCTCCGCCCCCGGCGAACTGGCCGGCGTACTGCTGCGGGCCGCCGCGGGAGAGGGGCACCGGATCTCCCCGCCGCGGGACGAACGGCCCGCGCACCTGCGGCCGTTCATCGTGGACGTACCCGAGGCGCGCCGCGAGCGGACGGGACGGGTCGACCTCCACCTGCCCGAAGCGGACGGCCCCCGCCCCGCCGTGGTGTTCGTCCACGGCGGCCCGGTCCCGCCCGAGGCGCGTCCCACCCCCCGGGACTGGCCCGTCTTCACCGGCTACGCCCGGTACGCGGCGAACCTGGGCGCCGTCGGCGCGACGGTGGACCACCGGCTGCACGACATCGCCGACTACGGACGAGCCGCCGAGGACGTCCGCGAGGCCGTCCGCCTCGTACGGGCCGACCCGCGCGTGGACGGGGACCGGATCGCGCTGTGGTTCTTCTCCGGCGGCGGGCTGCTGTCGGCGGACTGGCTGGCCGCGCCCCCGCCGTGGCTGCGCTGCCTGGCGGCCACCTACCCCCTGCTCGTACCCCCGCCGGGCTGGCCGGTCGACGCCTCCCGCTTCCACCCCGCGACCGCGCTGCGCACCGCGGGACGGCTGCCGGTGGTGTTGACCCGGGTGGAGCTGGAACTCCCCGAACTCACCGCTACCGTCCAGGAGTTCCTGGCCGCGGCGGAGCACTGCGAGGCCGCCGTGGAGGTGATCGACGTACCCGGCGGCCACCACGGCTTCGAAACCGTCGACCACACCGAACCGGCCCGCCAGGCCGTGGACCGCGCGATGCGGTCCGTACTGGGACACCTGCGGAACTGACTTGCCACCAAACTCTGTTGGCGTACCCGGCGGAACCCGGTAACGTCGCCCGACGTGAACACCGGACCGGCGCCACGCCACACACGGATCGGCTGTCCGGTGGAGGGCTGACCGCACGGCGGGGGCGCGGAAGGCACCCCCACGTTTCGGCACGCGGACCTCCCCGCGCCCGTGCACCGCGAGTCCATCTCTCCGTGCCGAGCGACAGCGGGGTCAGCCAAGTGTCAGTCACCTTCAACCACACCATCATCGCCGCCAGGGACCGCAACGAGTCGGCCCGTTTCTTCCGGGAGCTCCTGGAACTGCCGGAAGCACCGTCCTGGGGCGTGTTCACCAACATCCAGCTCACCGACGGCGTGCTGCTGCAGTTCGCCGAGCCGCCGGTGGAGATCCAGATGCAGCACTACGCGTTCCTGGTCGACGACGACCTGTTCGACCGGGCGTACCGGCGGCTGTGCGAGCGCGGTATCGAGCACTGGGCCGATCCGCAGATGCGGCGCCCGGGCGAGACCAACACCGAGCACGGCGGTCGCGGGGTGTACTTCAAGGACCCCGCCGGCCACGCGATCGAGCTGATCACCCGGCCGTATCTGTAACCGGCCGAGCGCGGCCGGCCGAGGCCGCTGACGCCGGACGGTGACGCGCCGCCTGCCGCCGTCGAGTTCCCCCGTACGGCCCGGGGCCGTCCCCGGGCCGTACGGGCCGAGCCCACGGCCGCCGTCCGGCCGCTCCCCGGAGGCTGTCAGTACCGGGTGACAGGATGCCCTGCCATGACCGCACCGATCAGTGAGTCGTGGACGCGAATCGAGAACTGGCTGGCCGGGCACGCCCCGGCCACCCGTGCCGCGCTGGCGCCGCCCGCGGACCCGGCGGACATCGCCGAGCTCGAACGCCTCGTCGGCCGACCACTGCTGAGACCCCTGGTGCAGTCGCTGCTGCGGCACGACGGCCTCCTCGACCAGTGGTCCTGGCTGCTGCCGGGCTCCTACAGGCCGTTGAGCACACGCGAGACGGCGGCCCAGTGGCGTCTTCTCACCGGCTTCTACGACAGGTGCGCGACGGACGAGGAGGAAGAGGAGGAGGTCTACCACTTCATGGAGCTCGGATTCAGCAGCGCCCTGTACGGGCATCCGCGGTTGATTCCCATCGCGCGGGACATCCGCGGAGGCTGCCTCGTACTGGACCACCGTCCCGAGACCGACCGGGGGCGCGTCCACGAAGTCGAGGCCGTGGAAGGCGTCATGCGCGGATCGCACGAGATGTGGACGTCCCTGCCGGTGCTCATGGAACGGATCGCCACATCCCTCGAGACCGGCGAGCCCCTCGACGGCTACACACCCGTGGTGGACGAGGAGCACAGGCTCTCCTGGGACTTCACGCCACTGCGGTGACTGGGCCTCTCAGCCCACCCCCGGTCCGCCCCGAGCCGGGCTCTGCAGGGCGCACACCCCGACAGCGAGGCACGGCCTCGGCACTGCGGCCGGACGCTCAGGTACTGACGGGCAGTTCTCTGGCCCGCTGACGGGCCCGGGCGCGTATCTCGGTGAGGCGGGTGTGGAAGCCGTTGTGCCGATTCTGGTCGAGGTTCAAAGGTAGGTCGAGTCTGGTGATCAAGTCGGACTCCACCGTCCATGGCTCCGGGTGCTCCGCCCAGCACACGCGGGCGTGCTCCGCCATCCACCGGCTGAGCTCGGCCTCCCCTGCCTTGCCGAAAGTCATGCGCTTGCCGCTGCCAACTCGGCGCAACTCCAGGCCGAGCAGACAGCCCAGGGTGAACCGGAGCGTGGATCCGGCCGCGTTGCCCCGGAAGTGATATCGCACCCGCTTCCGAAGATTCTGGGTGCTCTTCCGGTTCGCCATGTACCGCGGAGCGATGCCCACGTAGAGAAGTCGCCCAGCAGACAGGTCTGGGAATGGAGCCTTCGTGAAGTGCCATCCGTACACGCCGGAAGCGGCGGGAACAGGGCTGGGACGTACCAGGACTTCGTCCGCCGACCAGAGTCGAGGCGGGCTGGTGAGTGCGGCAGCGTGCATGGGACCCCCCCGGGCCGACGACGTACGCAATCGCACGCTAGCCGAGACCAGTGACAGCGCACACAGCCTCGGAGCTCCCGATCTCCTGGGCCCCGGACAGCGCCGCAGTTCGGAACCCGTGTGCGTCGACCGGCTGCCCGCGCTGTTCCCACAAGTGCTTCTCGGTCCGCTGACGGGCCACGAACAGCCCCTTGTCCTGGCCCGAGGCGAAGGTTGAGAGCTCGTACGACATGAGGGCAGGATGAGCACGAGGCGCAGACGCCTACGGTGGACTGCTGGACACGGTGCCGTTGACCTGACCGGCCGAAACTTTTCTGGGGGATGGGAAACGTGGTACAGCGGGGTTACTGGCGGGAGTCCGATGGCTCTGCCATGAAGGCGATGGAAGCTCACGAGGTCTGGGCCGAGGAAGCCTATCCACTGCTCATCGATGTCGCACGCACATACCACTCGGTCATCACCTACAAGGAACTAGCGGAGAAGGTCCAGAAAACCTCCAAGATCCGCACCTCGGCCCTGCTTCACAACTGGATCGGGACTGTCCTCGGCATGGTCGTCCGTGAGGCGCACCGCCGTGGTGATCCACCGCTTACCGCTCTGGTGGTTCACAGCGACGACGGAATGGTGGGCGAGGGCTACAAGGAAGTTCTCCAAGTGGCGGGAGAGCCGCCGCTGGAAGACACACTCGAACGGGAACGCCACGCCGCCGAAGCGAGATTGAAGTGCTACCGCCGTTTCGGCGCGACACTTCCGCCCGACGGCGGCACCGCGGCGCTTGCTCCCCGGCTGCAGGCAGCCGTTGAGCGCCGCCGCGCACGTGAGAAGAACGCCCAACCTCCACGGGTCTGTCCCACCTGTTTCGTTCAGCTCCCTGCGACAGGGATCTGCGATTCGTGCGGTTGACTGCCGCGCCATGACGACCGAGCCGGTTCTCCCGCGAACTGCGAAGCGCATCTTCTGGCAGACAATCCGAAAAAACCTGTCGGGTGCCTGCGGGCCGCCGGGGACCGGTCTACGGAGAAGACTCGTGAATCTCCGCCTGTTCCCGCAACCGTTCAATTTTTTCCGGGCCCCGGTGGGCGCCCTGCTTCAGCAGTAGCTGGCGATAGTGGCCTTTCAGGTTCAAAGCCACACGAACGGACCCCACTCGCCCGGGCCCGGGAACTACAGCGCGAAAAAATCGCCTGACAGCTTGGCCTCCTGGGTCGCGTCCTCGGCCGAACCGTACGCTCACCGATGGCTCGACCGGTCGCGGGACCTGCAAAACGGGCCTCCACCATGCGGCGACAGCGCTGGAGGCCCTCCCTCTCGTCTTGGAGCGACCATGGATTACGTACGCATCCTGAAAGCAGCCGTGGTCACGGCCATCTCCACAGCGGCCGGCCACCTCACGATGAGCGCCGGGTTCGCGTGGGCCCGCGGTCAGGAACCGGACCACCCGGACGACTGGTCCGGCTTACCCGAATTCGGTGCCACCGTCCTCGCCACATGGATACTCATGCCCCTGGCGCTGTGGATCGGGATGCGCGTCCTCGGCGAACGGCGCACCTGGCTCCAGATCCTCCTCGGCACACCGCTGTGGGTCGGCGTCTCCTCGGTGTACATCGACGATGTCGACCGCCCGGGTGGGCTCATGCCCATACCGGTCCTGGTCGCATTCGTCCTGACAGGCACACTCCTCGGCGCCTACGACCTCGGTTCCGCCCACGACGACGAGGCGGGAACCGAACGGGCGTGAAGCCGCCCCGGAGGCGGTGACGGTGAGTCCCCGGCCGTCCGCGAGCCTGCGGGCTCCGACGGAAGAAATGGACGTGGAGGGCCGGTAGCCGTGCGGCGGCCCCATCACGGCCACTGGTACCGGGCGGTGACGCGGAAGACCCCCGGCCCTGGTGGGCCGGGGGTCTTCGTACCGGTGGGCGCAGACGGGTTCGAACCGCCGACATCTGCCTTGTAAGGGCAGCGCTCTACCGCTGAGCTATGCGCCCGGGGTGAGCCCACAGCGTACCGTGCCGCGCCGTGTGCGCCATAAACGCGGGAGGCGGGGGCTGTCCCCACCCCGGGTCCGGTGGGGCGCCGGACGCCGTCGGCGGGCTGAAGCTGGCCCTGGTGCGGGTGCCGGAGCGGGTGGAGGCGCGCGGGCGCAACGGGGACGTCACCGTCGAGGTGCCCCGCGCCGCGTACCGCGTGGACGCCGCGGCCGACAACGGCGGCACCCGGGTGGAAGTGCCGCGGGGCGGCGCGGGCGACCCCGCCGTGACCGCCCGCGCGGCCAATGGCGATGTGACCGTGCGCCCCGTGAGCCGGTGGGACCGGTCCTGAGGTGATCGCCCCGGTCGCCTCTCGTGTGTTCCCCCGGGCCGGGTGGGAGAATGGCAGCCGGGCCGGCGAGGGCGTAAGGGGAGAGGACACACGTGGCGGCGATGAACGGCGGCGGCGCACGCCGCTGGGGCTGGGGCGGCGGCGGGCGTGCCGAGAGCCGGCGTGCCGAGGCCCAGGCCGCGAAGGACGCGGCGGCCACCGCGTTCTACGAACTGGACACCGCGCAGCGGGATCTGCGGATCTCCATCGAGACCCTGGCGGCCGTCGACGACTCTCCGGCCTCGCGCCGGGCCGTGGAGGACTTCGCCGAGTTCGGGCGGCGGATCGACCAGGTCAGCCACGAGTACATCGCCACCGTGGACGCCCACGACCTGGAGCGCGACGACCTGGACGCCGACACCGCCTCGCGCGCCCGCCGGGCCATGGACGAGGCGCGGGAGGACCTGGAGCGTACCCGCGCGGACCTGGAGCGGTTCGGGCAGGGGCTCGGTCCGTTGCTGGAGAAGGCCGAGACGCAGCTCGCCCGGCTGGCGCCCGCCGTGGAGCGGGCCCGGCAGGCGCTGCTGGGCGCGACGAAGGCGCTGGACGCCGTACGCGCCGCCGGACTGCGGGCCGACGAGGCGGCGGCCCGGCTGGCCGCCCTCTCCCCCGAGCTGACCAGACTCAACGAGGGCGCCGCGCGCCACGGCGTGCGGGACACCCTCCAGCGGGCCGAGCGCGTGCTGCATGAGGCGGAGGGGGTGCGCAGGGAGGTCGAGCTGCTGCCGGAGCGGGCGGCCGAGACCGACCGGCGGCTGTCCTCCCTGCGCACCCGCGCCGAGGCGCTGCGGCACCGGGCGGAGAACGTCGGGCCGGTGCTGAGCGAGCTGCGGCGGCGGTTCACCGTCGCGTGCTGGGAGGATCTGCAGAACGTGCCGGATCAGGTGGCGGGCGCGGTGCGGCAGGCGGAGGAGAAGCTGGCCGAGGCGCGTACCGCCAGGCAGGAGCAGCGGTGGGCGGACGCCACCGCCCGGCTGTCGACGGTGCGGGCGCTGCTGAACGACGCGGACGAGGCGGTCTCGGCGGCCGGTGAGCGTCTGCGGCGGCTGAACGAGGTCTCCTTCGACCACAGCGGAGAGGTGGAGCGGACGCGCTTCGCCATCCGGGACGCCCAGCGGCTGGCGATGGCCGGGCGCAGCCATCCCGACCCCCGGCACGCGGGTCCGCTGGACGACTCGGTGGCGCGGCTGGAGCGGGCGGTGGCGGGGCTGTCCGGACGGCATCCGGACTGGTGGGGCTTCGTGACGGAGCTGGACGCCATCCGGGAGACGGTGGCGGACGTGGTGCGCCGGATACGCGAGGAGCGGGCGGCGGGCGGCTGAGCCCCCGCCCGGTCCCGCCCGGCCTTACGTACGCGGCCCGCTCCCGCCGTGGTGCCG
>NZ_JAKMAY010000079.1:0-20759 GCF_022015835.1 Streptomyces sp. ICN903
GGGTCGGGGCCGGATATTCCGATTGCCTCCTCGGACGGTGCCATGACACCATGATAACGCAACTGTTGTCGTGTTAAGGAGTCGTCGATGCTCTTCCGAAGCGTTCCCCCGGCCCCGCGGCCCCTGCCGGCCGCACCGTTCCCGAATGCTTCGGAGTGTCCGCATGCCCACACAGATCACCGTCCGAGCCGTCACCAAGTCCTACGGCGGGCGGATCGTCCTCGACTCGGTCACCTGCTCGCTCGCCGCGGGTGAGCGCACCGGGATCGTCGGCGAGAACGGCTCCGGCAAGACCACCCTGCTGCGCCTGCTGGCCGGCCGGGAGCGCCCCGACCGGGGAGAGGTCGTCCTCCATGCCGAGGGCGGCGTCGGCCACCTCGTCCAGGACGAACAGCTGCCGGCGCGCCTGACCGTCCAGGACGTCCTCGACCGCGCCCTGGGCGAACTGCGCTCGATCGAGGAGCGGCTGCGCCGTCTGGAGGCCGCGATGGCCGGCGGCGACGAGTCGCCTCTGACCGAGTACGGGGAGCTGCTGACCGTCTACGAACTGCGCGGCGGCTACGACGCCGACGCCCGGTTGGAGCGCGCCCTGCACGGTCTGGGCCTGGGGCGGCTGCGCCGCGACCGTCCGGTGGGCGGCCTCTCCGGCGGCGAGCAGGCCAGACTGCGGCTGGCCGCCGTCCTCACCGCGGCACCCGAGGTACTGCTGCTGGACGAGCCGACCAACCACCTCGACGACGACGCCCTGGCCTGGCTGGAGGACCATCTGCGCGCCCGGCGCGGCACGACCGTGGCGGTCTCCCACGACCGGCTCTTCCTCGAACACGTCACCACCACCCTGCTGGAGGTGGACGCCGACCGCCGCGCGGTGGTCCGCCACGGTGACGGCTACTCCGGCTATCTCGCCGAGAAGGCGGCCGCCCGGCAGCGCTGGGCCCAGGCACACGCCCGGTGGCGGGCCGACGTCGACCGGCTCCGCGAGACCGCCGCCACCACCGCCCGCCGGGTGGCTCCCGGCCGGGCCATGAGAGACGGCAACAAGATGGCCTACGACCGGGCGGCGGGCCGCGTGCAGCAGTCCGTCGCCGGCCGGGTGCGCAACGCGGAGGAGCGGCTGCGCCGCCTGCTGGCCGCCCCGGTGCCGCCCCCGCCCGAGCCGCTGCGGTTCACCGCCGCGCCGCGTACCGGCCGCTCCCGGGGAGAGCCCCCGTCCCCGGAGCTCCCGGCCCGGGAGCTCCTTGCCCGGGAGTTCCCTGCCCGGGAGTTCCCTGCCCGGAACGCCCCGCGGGATGCCGTGCTCGACGCCGACGGCGTCGCCGTCACCGGCCGGCTCGGCCGCACCGCCCTGAGCCTCGCACCGGGCGAGCGGCTGCTGATCACGGGGCCGAACGGGGCGGGCAAGTCCACCCTGCTGCGCGTCCTGGCCGGCGAACTGCCGCCGGACACCGGGCGAGTGACCCGTCACGGCCGGATCGGCCACCTCCCCCAGGAGCCGGCGCCCGGCCGGCCGGGCGAGACCCTGCTGGACGCGTTCGCCCGCGGCCGGCCGGGAACGGCCGACGAGCACGCCGAACGGCTGCTCTGCCTCGGCCTGTTCACGCCCGACCGGCTCCCCGTCCCGGTGGTGAACCTGTCCACGGGCCAGCGGCAGCGCCTCGCCCTGGCCCGGCTGGTCACCGAACCGGCCGACGTACTGCTGCTGGACGAGCCGACCAACCACCTCTCCCCCGCCCTCGTCGAGGAGTTGGAGGCCGCTCTGGCGGGCTTCGACGGCGCGCTCGTCGTCGTCAGCCACGACCGTCTGCTGCGGCGGCGGTGGCGGGGCCGGCACCTCGAACTGCGTGCGGCCCGTACACCCGCCGCCGTGAACTGATCCCCGACACGGACCGAACCCGCCGCACAGGCCGCCCACGCCACGACCAGGAGGAGACGCCTCATGCCACGCCCCGCCCGCTCCATCGACCGCATACCCGTACCCGGGCCGGGTGCGGGCCCCTACGCCCTGACGACCGGACCCGACGGAGCCCTGTGGTGCACCCTGGTCCACTCCGGAGGGATCGCCCGCCTCGAACCGGGCGGCCGGCTCGATGTCCACCGGCTCGACTCCACCGCCTGCGGGCCATCGGTGATCACTCCGGGTCCCGACGGGGCACTGTGGTTCACCCGTCTGCGGGACCACCGGATCGGGCGGATCGCCGTGTCCGGGCAGACGGCCTCCTACCCCGTACCGACTCCGGACAGCGGTCCGTTCGGCATCGTGTGCGGCCCCGACGACGCACTGTGGTTCACCCAGACGCGCACCGGCCGGATCGGCCGCATCACCACCGACGGCCGGATGACGGAGTTCCCCCTGCCGGTCGCCGGCGCCTTCCCCTCCGCCATCGCCGACGGGCCCGACCGCGCTCTGTGGTTCACCCTCAACCAGGCTGACGCGATCGGCCGGATCGGCCTCGACGGGAAGGTGGCGGTCCATCCGCTTCCCACCCCGAAGGCCGCGCCGGTCGGCATCACGCGCGGCCCCGACGGCGCGCTGTGGTTCACCGAGATCGGCACCGGGCGGATCGGCCGCATCACCACCGGCGGCCGCATCGACGAGTTCTCCCTGCCCGACCCCGACTGCCGCCCTCACGCGATCACCGCCGGGCCCGACGGCCTGTGCTGGTTCACCGAGTGGGGGACGGGCCGGATCGGTTCCCTCGACGCGGGCGGCCGCGTCGAGGAGTACGACCTGCCGGGGGACTCCTCGGAACCGCACGGTCTCACCTTCGGGCCCGACGGGGCCCTGTATGTGGCCCTGGAGATCGGGGAGATCGTCCGGTTGGAGGTGTAGCCGCGCACGGGGGTGTGTTCCGGTGTGCCGGGCCGGTCGCGGAAGCGGCCCGGCACATGCGCGCACCTCCGGCGGCGAGGGCGCGTGGCGCGTCGTCAGACGTTGGGGACGCGCAGCTTCTTCCAGCTGGTGGGACCGGGAATGCCGTCGGCGTCCTTGCCGGTGAAGCCCAGCTTGCGCTGCCAGGCGGCGTAGGACTGCCGGTCGGCCTCCGTCCACCGGGGGCCGGGTCCCACCTTGTAGCGCCCGCAGCCCTCGGCCACGAGCCGCTTGCCCATCGCCGTGACGATCGCGCTCCTGCGGCCGATCCGGAAGAAGTCCGCGCCCGGGTACGGCTCGTACCGTGCGGGCGGCCTGGGCGCCGGCTCGGCGGGGCCGTCCGCCTTCCTGCCCAGGCGCCTGGCGATGCGGCCCCGCATGGTGCCCATCGAGAAACCGCGCGGGTCCACCTTGCCCGGCTGCCACTCCCGGTGGCCGATCACGGACTTCTCGCTCCAGCCGTGCGCGCGGCAGACGGCGGCCGCGGCCTTCTCGATCGCCAGTTTCTGCGCCTCGGGCCAGGGATCCTTCCCGTCGCCGAGATTGACGCACTCGAAGCCGTAGAAGTGGCGGTTGCCGTCGGTGTCGGCCTCGTTGTCGCCGGGGAGGTCCCGCTCGGCGATGACGGCTCTGAGCACGTCGCCGTCGCCCAGCCCGGCGTGGTTGGCGCGGCCGTTGCCGACCAGGTGCACCACGCCCTCCTTGTCGATGACTCCGTGGCACAGCGGGCCCGGAAGCGTCGAGTGCCCCTCGTAGCACAGCTCGACGGTGTGGCCGGTGCCCCTGGTGACGGTGTGGTGGATCATCACCCCGTTCACCGGGCCCCAGGGCCCTTTGTGGTTGCGGCTGTGGGTGCGCCAGCCGCGGTACTCGCGGACCTCCAGGCCCTCGTCCCGCAGTGCCTTGACCAGCTTGGAGGCGCTCAGGGGTGTGGCCATGCGTCACTCGCTCCTCTCGGATGTGCCCGGTGCCGTGTCCGTCTCGCTCCCCGGCTCCTCCCGGGCGGCCGGCGCCCGCGCCCCAAACTCCTCCTCGGCCTCCGCCCGGGCCTCGGCCGCCAGTTCCTCCTCGGTCGCCGAGGGAACGGGCCCGGCCAGGGGGCCGAAGGACAGCCTCAGGTCGGAGACGCCGTACTCGCCCATCACCCAGGCCAGCGGCGCGTGGTGCACCCGGATGCCCGCCGGCGCGCACAGCAGGGGCTTGCGGGCCGCGTTCACCGGCCACTCCACCGCCCCCGTGGCGGTACGGGCCGGGATCAGCCAGTGGTCTCCGGGCCGGTAGGCGCCGCCCGGTTCGAAGTACACCTCGACGCCGTCCTCCAGCGGCAGCCAGCGGCCCTCCTCGACCCGGACCGCCCCGCCCCTCGGCCGGCCGCGCGTGCCGTGTCCGCCGCGCCCCGGCGCCTCACGGTGGTCCCAGCGGCGCAGGTACGGGTGCAGCTCGGGGCGCCGGCCCACGCCGCCGCCCGGTTCCCCCGACAGCCTCACGCGCCGCCCGGGCAGGTCCACCTCCTCCACCCGCAGCAGCGGCAGCGGCTCGCCGCGGCTGGTGTAGGCGGTGTCGGCGAACTCCACCCAGTCCCCGGTGTTCAGGTCGAGCCTGCCGTCCTCCCCGATCGTGGCCAGCTCCGCCCAGGTGCCGTCGAGGCCGTCGACGGGCAGGACCACGGAGCCGTTCTCCCTGGACCACTTGAAGGTCGCCTCGTCCGCCGTTCCGCCCTCGTGGACCTCCACCCGGTAGAGCTGGTTCTCCGGGCCCCGGTAGCGGGCGTCGGGCCGCAGCAGGCAGGGGTCCTCGTCGGCCCGCTCCGGGCGCCGGCTGCGCGCCGCCATGCGCGACTTCGGCGCGGAGCGCTCGTCGGCCCACCGGTGGAAGGCGGTGCGCAGGGCGTCCTTGTCGGTTTCGCCTTCCTCCACCTCCAGTTCGGAGGCGGGCAGTGCCAGCACCTGCCAGACCACCTTGACGCGGGCGGCGGTGTCCGCCACCGACGGGCCGAGCGCCACCTCGCGCAGTACCGGGTCCTCGGCCGCGGTCACCGTCCGCTCCCACACCTTCAGATAGGCCAGGTAGGGGAAGGCGGTGGGCAGCCGGTCGCCGGGCCGCTCGGGGTCGCGGTGGCCGTCGGGCTGGTCCCAGTAGGTCCAGTGGGCGGGTGCCCCGCCCGTGTCTCCAGTCCTGCCCCCGGCCCGGTCTTCCGCTCTGCCCCGGCCGCCGCCGCGGCCGCCGTCCTCGCCGTCGGGCCGTCCCTCGTCACCGTCGCCGTCGTCCTCGACGGCATCGCCGGGGGCGGGACGGGAGGCGTCGCACAGGATGCCGTCGACGTAGTAGCGGCCGCCCCCGATGGTCAGGTCGTCCAGCTCGTGGCCGCGGCTGTCGAGTCCGATGGCGAAGCCGGTGGCGCCGGCCGGCCCGCCGTGCCGTCCGATCAGGTCGGCGGCGATGGTGCGGGCCCGGTGCAGCTGGATCGCCGTCTGCTCGTTGGCGTCCGCGTCGAGCTGGACACGGCCCTGCTGGGCGAGCACCGCCGAGTAGTGCCGCTCCGGCCGGAAGGTGATGCGGGAGAGATCAGCGTGCATGGAAGGGGTCCCCCTCGAAAGGTTTTCCGTACGTCTGCGAGGTCTGCGGATCCGGGCTCCTGGCCGGCCGGTGGTTCAGGTCACGAACAGGACCCCCGCGTCGGTGCCGGCGGGCGTGTACTCGGCGAGCCGGGCGCGCAGGTTGTCCTCGCGCTGCGGCAGGTACAGGTCGTGGAAGGCGCCCATGGAGGCGCCGTCCTCCGCCCCCCGGAGGATCTCCGGGGGGCAGTCGTCGGCCAGTTGCGCGTACGCGGGCGTCCCGTAGCGTTCGCTCGCGAACAGCGGGCGCGTCCGTTCCGCCTCCCCCCGCTCCGCCGGGTGTCCGGGCACGCAGCGGTACCGGCGCGGGGTGCGCGAGCCCGGCGGCACGTACGAGTGGCGCAGGCAGCCGGTCCCGCGCCGGGCCACGTGCATCCGTCCGGTGAACACGCTGTTCTCGCCGATGGCGACGGCGTGCGTGTACACCTCGCCGATGACGGTGGTGCGGTGCGCGTGCAGGACGGCGTGCGCGTGGCGGCAGTCGGGCGCGGACAGCGCCTCGCGGTCGTGGCCGGTGGCGTCCAGGACGCTGTCGCGGACGTGGATCTCCAGCGGGTCGGCACCCACCTCGTCGCCGACCACCTGGACGGTGCCCAGGATGCTGCGCTCGATCCGCACGCACGCGGTGGTGCGCTCCAGGACCAGGCTCGGCTCGTTCGGCGACCGCGGTTCGCACTCCGGTTCCAGCGACCAGCCCGGCACCAGGGTGCAGTGCCGGATGACGACCGTGCCGACCGGACCGGTGACGTTCAGGCCGCGCCCGCTGACCAGCAGTCCGTCCAGGGTGACGCGCGGTGCGTCCCGGCCCGGGGCGCACCCCTCGTCCGCGCGGATGTTGAGCGCGTCCGGCCGGTTGCTGTACCAGTCCAGCAGGCGGATCACCGGCCGGGCACCCTCGGCGGCGCGCAGTTGGAGCCGGTCGCCGGGACCGAGGTCGAAGTCGAGCTGCTCCTGGTAGGCGCCGCTGTGGGTGATCTCGATGACGCCCTCGGGGCCGCAGCGCCCGGCCCTCCGGTCCTCGCGCCACCGTGCGTAGGCGTCCATGATGCGCTGGTGGGCACAGCCGGGGCCGACCCGGTAGACCGCGGCGGCGCCGGGGGTGGTGCGGCCGGGGCGGGCGTACTCGCCGCCGCCGGTGTCGTCGGGGAAGGCGTGGTGGTAGTCGACCCAGACGCCCCGGCGCGGCGCGGAGCGGGGGCCGAAGGCGATCCGGCCGAGCACCGGGTCGACCGCGACCCGGCCGCGGCGCGGGCGGTAGCGCCAGTCCGTGAGGTCGGCGACGGTGATGTCCGACGGCGGTACCGGCTCCCCGTCCCCGTCCCGCCGGATCACGAAGGACTTGCCCGGCCCGTAGTAGTCCGCGAGCCGGTCGCTCAGCTGCCGGCGGCGGATGTACGCGGGGACGTTGTCGATCGCGGCGACGTGGGTGGCCGACGGTTCCGGTTCGGGCCGGGTCACCAGCGGGGTGTCGTTGCCGAGGATGGAGAAGGTGTAGAGGCTGCGGGCCCGGTCGACGCAGTAGGCGGGGGCGTTCGTGACCGGGTACGGCTTGAGCCGCCACACGTACAGACCGACTCCGGCCGGGGTGTGCCCGCCGGTCGTGCGGCGCGAGCCGGCACGCCGTACGTCGGCCGAGCGCGCCGTGGTGGCGAAGGGGCCGCCCGCCAGGTCCAGCGCCGCCCCGTCGCGCAGGTCGGCCAGGCGGCCGCGCGCGAGCCGCACCCGGTCGGCCGCCGCGGTTCCCGTGCCGTGGAGCCCGACCGGCTGGTGGTGGGCGGTCAGCCTGGAGAACTCCACCACTCGCGCGGGCCAGTCCGCCGCCGACCGCGCCAGTTCCTCCAGCAGGTGGGGGGTGCCCTTGCGGCGCCGGTTGGCGACCGTGGACGCCACGTCCCGGCGCGGCGCGAGCGCGCGGGCCAGCCGCTGCCGCGAGACGTCGTCCGGGCTGCCGTCCCGCAGGCCGGTGGCCAGGACCCGCTCGTAGCCGGGCAGCGGCCGGTAGCCGACCAGGTCGCCGAGGTAGGGCAGTACCCAGTCGGCGGCGGTCTCCACGAACCAGTCGTCGTAAGCCTGCTCCACCCCGGTGCGTACGAGGTCGACCTGCTCGGCGATCACGGCGAGCAGGGCGCGCAGGGGTTCCTCCCCCGCCCCCCGCGCTCCGCGTCCGCCGTCCCGCAGCCTGTGCCACTGCGGCAGCAGTTCCGCGAGCCCGTCCGGCTCCCTGCTCATGGCCGTGTCCTTCCGTCGTCCGTCGGGATCGTGGGGGTCGGGGCTGTGCGGACCGCGGGAGCCGCCGGGCTCATCGGGGGGCCTCCGTGAGGATCAGCGTGTCCGCCGCCGCGGGCGAGAACATCGCGAGCTGGGCCGGGCGGACACCGCGGAAGACGTACACCGAGCGGCCCCTGGGAAGCGGCCGGGTGTCGGTGATGTCGGGGTTGAGCCGCAGCAGTTCGGTGAGCGTGACGCCGTGGCGGGCGGCGATGTCGCCGAGCGTCTCGCCGTCCTCGGCGGTGACGGTGTGGACGCGCTCGTCGTACCGGGCGGGGCGGGCCGGTACGACCTCCTGCGGTCCGGTACGCCCGCCGCCGGACGGGAGCGGGCCGCCGGGCAGGGCGGACGCGGGCACGCCCGAGAAGACGTCCACGTCCACATGCTCCACGCCGGGCACCGAGTGGGCCGTCGCCAGGACCTCCGACAGCCGGGCGGGCTGCCCCAGCTCCCGCCCCTCGAAGCCCATCGTGTCCAGCAGCGCCTGCCGCAGCCGGGGCTCGACGAGGGCCCAGGAGTGGTCGGGTCCGACCGCCACCCGGGCGGCCAGGAGCAGCAGCACCGGCTCGCGCACGTCCACACGCACCGGCAGCCGGGAGTCGCCGTGGGCGGCGAGGGCGGCGCGCAGGGCGCGCAGGGCGCCGGCGTCCGCGCCGATCGGCGCGTCGTCCACGCCTGCGACCGTCACGTGCAGCACCTGCCGCCGCCCGTCGAACACCTCCCGCGCGTCGGCCCGTCCGATGCCGGCCCGGCAGCGGGTGAAGTCCTCGTAGTCCTGGACGGAGACCAGCCGGTCGAGCGCGGAGACGGCGAGCGGGATGCCTCGTCTGGTCGCCTCCGGTCCGTCGGCCCGCGCGCCGCCGGTCGCGGGCAGCGGGTTGGTGACGGCGGTGACGCCCAGCGGCCGGGAGACGGCCTGGGTGATGCGGCCGGCCGCGACGTTGGCGGCGCCGCCGGTGCCGAAGCGGTAGCGGGCTCGTACGTTCTCGTGCCCGGTGGGCAGCCGCGCGCCGTTCACGCCGTCGCCGAACGTGACGGTGGTGCGGCCGTCGGCACCGGTGCCGACGACGTACACCCGCTCCTGCGGCCCGCGTCCGGCGAGGCTGTCGACGGGGTGCCACAGCAGTCCGTCGACGCGTACCTCCAGGGCCGGCCGGAGACCATGGGGGTACCCCTGGCCGGGGACTGGGGGAGCGTTGTCCGCGGGCAGCCAGGTCAGCGGCGCGTTCCAGAGGGTGAACGTCTGGCCCGCCCGGCTCGCGTCGCCGCTGCCGATGGCCTCGTCGCGGGTCTCGCCGTGTGTCGCGGGCACCACGTTGCCGTGGATCACCAGCGTCTCGCGCCGGTAGCGGTGGGCGAGATCGGCGGCGAGGGTGAGCACGGTGTGGACGTGGTCGCCGGGCAGTTCCGGATCGACCCGCTGCTCGACGGCGGCGATCACCGCGAGTTCGGTGCCGCGCACCCCGGTGGTGCCCGGAATGTCGGTGCGCTCGCCGGAGAGGATCAGCGTCCGGCCGGGCCTCAACCCGTCGTACAGCTCGGCCAGTTCGAGCTCGTTGCCGCCCACGTCGTCGCCCAGTGGCTCGTCGGCGGGCCGCAGCGGCTCGCCCGCCGCGTGCACGGTGGCGTCCCGGATGTGGGACAGCAGCACGTCGTGCTCGTCCAGCCACGGGTCGGCGAGGGTCAGCTCGGTGCCCCGCCCGGTGATTCCGTACCGGGCGTAGGAGCCGGTGCGCACGGCCGTCACGCGGGTGGTGACCAGCGAGAGCCCGCTGTCGCCGGGAACGCCGTCCGGGGCGCCCTTGCGGGGGCGTTCGATCGCGACCCAGCTGCCCGCGGTGATCCCCTCGTGCACGGTGTCCAGGGCCAGGACGTCGCGGTGGGCGGCCTCGGGGACGGTGGCGATGCCGATCTCCACGGCCGCCGGCCCTCCTCCGGTCCGGTAGACGACGGTCAGCTCGTGGCCGCCGTACGTGGCCCGCTCCGGCCTGTCCGGGGCCAGGTGCCACTGCAGCGGCGGCTCGCCGTTCCTTATGGCGACCTGCACCCGGGCGTCCGCCCCCGGCCGGGAGACGAACAGCGTCAGCTCCGGCAGTCCGCCGCTCAGTTCGGCCGTGACTCCCGGTTCCCGGGAGTCGACCGGGCGCCGCCGCAGCCGGCTCGGGTCGTTGTCCTGCCCGGTGCGGGTGGACAGCAAGACCTCGCCGGGGCCGAGGGCGAAGCGGACGTCGGCGGGGAGGTTCTCGGCGCGCTGCACCGACGCGGTCGTCTCCGCGTGCACGAACTCGGCCCTGACCGGCACCTTCCCGGTCGCGTCGAACACGACCCGCGCGGTGGTCAGCGTGTTGCCCGTCAGCGGCCAGTCGGACTGCCGGATCACCCGGCCGCGCTCGTCCTGCACCGGCTTGAGGGGCGCCGTCGAGCCGAAGGGCGCGGCCGTCACCCGCATCGCCAGCAGATCGGTGAGGGCCTCGGGGTCCGGGGGCGCGGCCGGCACCGAACGGCGCCAGGCCCGGTGGAGCTCGCCGGACAGCGACGGGTCCAGCGCCACAGCCAGCCGTGCGCCCAGGTCGGACTCCGGTCCGAAAAGCCGTGCCGGGTCCGCCGGTGCGGCGCCGGCGGCGGGCGGGCGGTGCGCGGACCTCCCCCTGCCCGCGTCCCGGGAGCGCAGCGCGGGCAGCAGCTCGCCGAGCGCGCGGGCGGCCGCGCCGCCCGGCTCCCCGCCGCCTCCGGTACCCCCTGCCGCGGACCTGCCTTCGGAGCCGTCCGGCCGCAGCGGCCCCAGCTCCGCCGCCCTCTCCCGGAGGTCGACGAGCACGGCGGCCAGCCGCTCGAACCAGGCGGCGCTCTCCCGGTGGGGCCCGGCCAGCGCCCGCGCCTCCTCCAGCCGGTCCACGGGTTCCTCCAGGCGGCGGGTGAACGCCGCGGGGGTGTCCAGCAGGTCGAGGTCGGCCCGCAGCCGGCCGAGCACCTGCTCGTCGAACTCCTCGACGAGCAGGCTGCCCACCGGCCGCGGATTGGGGCTGTCGGCGGCCGGTGTGATCCACCGCTGCAGCTCGCCGACCAGCTCGGCCAGGGTCGGGGGCGGCGACACGGGCAGGCCGAGGGCCGTGCTGTCGTCGTCCCGGTCGATACGGATCCGCGTCACCGGCAGCAGCAGCCGCCGCCCGGAGCCCGCGGAATCCCCAGGTCCTCCGGGGGCTTCGGGGCCGTCGCCGCCGAAGACGAACAGCAGGCGGTCGCCCACCGACAGGCCGTTGGCCGTGCCCGCGACGTACAGCTCCGACCGCTCCCTCAGATCCTCGTGGGTCAGCGGGGCCGGGCGGCGCCGCCGCACCCTCAGGTCGTTCCACGACCAGCGGGCCGTCAGGTCCTCGGTCGTCTCGAACGTCTGCGCCTCCTCCCGGGAGGAGGCGGGCACGCTGTGGCTGCGCGAACCGCGCGGGATCAGCACGGGGACGTCCTCGCGGCTGCGCGGGTCGCGGTCCACCGTGTACGCCAGATGGGTGTCGGCGGCGATCCCGGGGCGCGGCCGGTAGCCGACCAGCCGGCCCAGCCGTACCAGCGAGCGGTGGTCGTCGGCGGTGCGCAGATAGCCCTCGTCGGCGATCCGCTCGGAGTGGAAGGTCAGCAGGTCGCCCAGGACCGCCCAGGCGTCCAGCAGCGCGATCGCCGGGTCGTCGGGGGTGCGGACGGTCAGCCGGCGCAGGGCCGGGTAGGCGGGCGAGGCCAGCCGGTCGAGCATCGCCGCCAGGAAGGAGCTGTACTCGCCCACCCGGTGGTCGAGCGCGGTGCGTCCCGGCGGGTTGTGAGGGGCCCGCGGCGCGCGGCGCTCGTCGTGGCGCCCGCCGTCGGGCGCGCGGCCGTGGAAGCGGCCGCAGGAGCGGCCGCCGCTGTGGTCGCCGGTCATCGCGTACCTCCCAGCCTCAGGGCGAGGCGGCCGTTCTCCGGCCGCTCCGGGTCGTTGTCGCATCGGGCGACCTCCAGCGGGGCCGGCCGCAGCACACCGTCATCCGGTACCGGGAGCACGCCGCCATCCGGTACCGGGACGTCGGTGGAGGCGTCCGCGAACAGCCGCCGCAGCCGGGTGACGCGTACGCTCTCCACACCCTGGACGGCCGCGGCGACGGCCACCAGGCGGCTGAGCCGCACCGGCTCGCCGAAACCGAGCGCGTCCGGGTGGAAAAGGCCGAGCCGGCCTCCGGGCAGCCGTCGGTTGCCCAGCACCCGGCGCAGATCGGCCAGGATCCGGCCCGTCTGGTGGCCGGGCGTCACGCACACCTCCACCTCGATGTCGAGCGGCACCGGCCGCGCGGGCCCGACCACCAGGTCGTGGCCGATGAGGCGGTAGGCCTCCAGCGACTGCGCCACCGCTTCGAGGAGTTCCGCGGGCGCCTGTCCGGTGCCGTCGGCGTCGACCGCGACGTGCGCCTCCCGCACACTTCCCGTCCAGCGGATCTCGGCCGCCGCACGCCGCACGCCGGGCAGGGCGGAGGCCAGTTCGGCGTAGTCCCGCGCGGTCACGGCGCGCAGCCGCACCCGCCCGGGGGCCGTCGGCGCGAGCCGGCGCACCTGGTCGACGGGCTCAGGCCCGGTGCCGCCGGCGGCCGGCAGCGGGTTGCGCACCCCGGCCACGGGCATCGGCTCGCCCGCGTCCCCGCCCTCCCCGTCCTCCCCGGCCTCTCCGGTTTTCCCGGCCTCCCGGCACAGCACCAGGTGGTTGATGGCCTCGGCGCCGACGTTGCCGGCCGTACCACCGCCCAGCCGGTAGTGGACCTCCAAGGTGGTGCCGGATTCGGGCCGGGCGCCGTGCAGCCCGTCACCGAAGCGCAGCGCGAGCCGTCCGTCGTCCTCCAGTTCACCGGTGAAGTGGCGGTCGCGGGGGCCGCTGCCGAGGAGGTCGCGGCGCGGCTCCCACACGGCTCCCTCTCCGTCCCCGCCGTCCCCGCTCCCGCTTCCGGTGCCACCGGTCAGCCGTACGGCCGGGAGCGCCGCGCGCGGATCAGGGGCCAGCGCGGACGCGGGTCCGTGCAGCTCGGGCTCGTCCGGGTGGAGTCCGGCCGCGTACGCCGGGCCCCAGTCGTGGGCGATCTCCCAGGCCGTGCGCCCGTCCAGGACACGTCCGGCCCGGGCCCGTGCCGTCAGCACCTCCAGCCGGCGCAGCTTCGCCGCCAGCAGCCGTTCGGCGCGGTGGAGCAGCTCGCGCAGGGCGGGCACCGGGCGGCGGCGCGGCTCCAGCCGCTCCAGTGTCTCCGGCCCGAACAGCACGGCCAGTTCGGCGATCTCCCCCTCGTCCAGCCCGTCGCGGTCGCGGGCGCTGCGCCACAGCTCCACCAGCCGCTGCCGTGCCCGTCCGGGGATGGCGGCCAGCCGTTCGGCCTGGCCGGCCGAGACATGGCGGGGGTCGGGGAACGGCGCGGTCTGGGCGACGGGGAAACGGTGCAGGCGGGGGCGGAAGCGCGGGACGATGCCGGGGTAGACGGACTGGGCGAGCAGCGCCTCCAGTGCGGCCTCCTGCTCGTAGGCGGTACCGGGCACCGCCTTCTCCCCCTTCCGTCCCGCCCTCTCCACACCGAGCCCGGCCCGCCGTACCGCCTCCGCGCCGACGACCTCGGACAGTTGGCGGATGTGCGCCGGTGTCAGCGGCCTTCCGCAGCCGGTCTGTCGGAGCCGGTCCAGGATCAGCCTGCCGGGCCAGTTGCCCTCCGCCGCCTCCGTGCCCGTCCGGCAGCCGAAGGACGGCTCGCAGGACGGGACGACGGCGGGCACCGGCGGTACGCGCAGTCGCTCGGGGAGGTGTCCGCAGAAGGTGAGCGAGCGGCCGTGGTCGACGAGGACCACGTTGCCGCGCGCGACGGAGACGTCCTCCACCGGCTCGCAGTCCCGGCCGCCGAGCGTGGTCAGGTGCAGCGGGAAGGCGAGCGCGTCCTCGCGGGCCCAGGTGACCTCCAGTACCGGCTGGTCGCACAGCCGGTCGACGGCCGGGGTGACGGAGGTCAGCCGTACCGCCTGCCGGCGGGTGGGGTCGGCGTCACCGGGGGTTCCCGAGCGCGGCCCCTTGACCTCCTCCAGTACCAGCAGATCGCCGGGGCGCAGGTCCAGCCGCCGCTCCCGGCGGCCCTTGCCGGCGGTCTCGTCGCTCCCCTCGCCGGCCTGTCCACCGGCCCGCTCGCCGGCCCACTCGTCGCGCAGGGTGGCGCGGGTGGCGCCCTCGGGCAGTGCGCACTGCTCGCCGTCCCAGGTCCACAGGCGGATGGTGTTGTGCTCGGGCCGCAGCCGCAGCGGCGCGTCGGTGACCGGTTCGAAGACCTCGACCGAGCCGCGCTCCCGGAGCACCGCCAGATCTCGGTCGTCGACGACCGTGCCGGTGCGCGGCCGGTCGCGCGGGCCGAGGCTGCGCACGTCCACGGCGGCGAAGCGGTACGTCCCGGCAAGCAGCGTCAGCGGCCGGGCCACCTCGACGGTGACCAGCGCGCGGGCGCTGCAGCCGTCGTGCATCGGGTAGTCGACCAGCCGCACATGGCGGCGCACCGAGACGCGGCGGCGGGCGGTGTCCAGGTACGCCTCGGTGGCGACCGCGTCCTGGTGGTGGCCGATCTGGTCGGCGGTGTACGCCAGCAGCTCGACCAGGGTGGTGCCCAGGTCGGCGGGGTTGCGTTCGGTCCAGTCGGGCGCCGTCAGGGCCAGGCGGTCCATGACGAGCCGGCGCAGGGTGTCGTAGTCGCGGGCGGTGTAGTCGATCACGGGGGCGGGCCGGAAGGTCCCGGGCACCTTCGCCGTCTCTTCCGCCTCCTGCGGCTCCCGGCAGTCGAGGGGTGAGGGGCAGTCGGGCCGGAACGAGAACTCGGCCGCGTGGTAGCGCTGGTCGAAGCCGGGGAACGGCTCGGTGCCGGGGCGGCCGTAGGGGTCGGTCCCGACGATCGCCAGCCGGTGGCGGCCGAAACCCCCCGTCCGGTCCACGGTGACGTACAGCCGGTCGTCGAGCTCGGGATCCTCCTCGCGCTCGACCTCCACGGCGACGGCCCGGATGTCCGTGCCCCCGCGGCCCGGTTCGATGCGGACGTTCTCCGGGCACAGGCCGTGCGGCGCCTTGCCCAGGAAGGTGACGGTGAGGGTGAGCCCGTCGTCGCCGACCTCCACCGCGTCCACGCCGTTCAGCCGCGCCGCGCGTACTCTGCCGCGCCTGCCTCCCCGGTGCGGGACAGTCGTTTCCCCACCGCCGCTCATGCCGCGGCCCTCCCCTCGAAGACCTCGTCGCGCCTGTCGCCCGTGGCGCGCACCGTGTAGCGCAGACGGACACGGACGGTGTTCTCCTCGCCGATCACGTCCAGGTCCTCCACGGCGATCAGTTCGCCCAGCCAGCGCTGGAGCGAGGCCTGCACCGACAGCTCCAGCGCGGAGGCCAGCTCCGGGCTGTTGGGCGTGAACACCAGATCCAGCAGCCCGCAGCCGAAGTCGGGGCGCATCACGCGCTCGCCGGGGCTGGTGAACAGCAATTGCTCGATCAGGTCGCGCACATGCTCCTCGTGCGCCGCGTGCGCGGTCCGGCCGCGCCGGTCGACGCGGAAGGGGAAGGCGATGTCCCGGCGTGCCGCCCCGGCCCTCATCCGCAGGCCACCCCCTCGTACGCCGCCGGTGCGGCGAGCGGCTGCCCCTGCGGCACGAGCCGTGCGGTGAAGCACATGCCCGGTGTGCCCTCCACCAGCAGCGGCGAGCCGTCCACCGTCACCCCGCCCTCCGCCGGCGTCCAGCGGACGGTGGTGCACGGCACCGGCACCCCGTCGACGGTGTGGCGGCAGCCGGTGACGGTGTGGACGAGCGCGCCGGTGGCGGCCGGCAGGCCGTCGACCAGCACCCCGTGCGCGTCGGCGCCCGCGGCGCTCGCCCGGCCGCCGTGCGGGCAGCCGACCGCGGTTCCCGTGTGCATGACTTCTCCCGGCAAGACTCTTCTCCCCCGTCCCGTTCAGCGTTTGATGGGCACGATCAGCCGGCCCTGGTTGACGTCGACCCGGTCCCCGGCCACCGAGACCGAGGCCCCCTGTCCGTTGTCGATATGGATCCCGCCCCGGGTGACGCGGATGTACGGGCCCGGTCCGCCTCCGCCGGGGCCCGGCGCCTGGAGCAGGATCCCGGTCTCCGGGTCGTCGGAGATCACGACCTTGTGCCCGCCCCGGGTCTGGATGACGACAGGCTCGGCGCCCGTACTCGCCGCGGCCCGGGCGTCCTCCGGCAACTCGCTCGCCTCGCCGTACCAGCAGCCCGTCCAGATCGGATAGCTCGGGTCGCCCTGCTCGAACTCGATCCAGACGCCCGCCCCCCGCCCCGGGACCGCGTACTGGCCGGACCGCTCCCCCGTGAAGGGGAGACAGGGCATGGCCCAGGTGGAGGCCTCGCCGCCGAGCACGTCCGGGACGTGGGCGGTGATCCGGCCGATCCCCAGCGGGTCGTCGTTGTCCGCCACCCGGCCTCTGAACTTGCCGAGGAAGCGGTTGTTCGGTGCTGGCGCCATGCGGACTGCTCCTGGTCGGTCTGTGTGGTCTCGGTGGCCCCTACGGGCGGACGGTGTCCCCGCGTGCGATCAGGCCCTCGCGCGAGAGCGTGAAGTTCTGCCGGTACGAGCCGGGCGTGAGGTTGTGCGTGACGGAGGTGACGTAGTACTCGCCGTCGTACGTCACACCCGCCCCGCGCACGCCGACGAGTTCGCGCGGGCGCAGTACGTAGCCGTGGCGGTTGACGTCGAGCTGCCCGGAGCCGGAGATCGCGTCGGCGGACGTCGCGGCCCGCGCCAGCGCCTCGGCCCTGGCCTGCGCCTGGTCCTTCTTGGCGGTTCCGGACAGCCGGCGGCGCTTGAGGACCGGGCTCGCGCGCCTGCCCAGCGGCGGCCGCAGCGGGCCGATGTCGGGCTGGGGGATCAGGGTGGACTCACGGGTGCGCGGGTCCTGCCAGTGGGCCTGCGGCTCCTCGCGGGCGGCGCCGTCGTAGGCGAAGGTGAGCTGGTCGACGGTGGAGTGGACGTCCATGTTGACGTTGAGCGCGTGCTGCGGCAGGCCGACGCGGCGCTGCGGGCCCCAGTAGGCGGTGGAGCGGCCGGGCCGCGGGCCGGGCTCCAGGTAGAAGACGTAGCCGTTGGCGCGGGCCAGTTCGTTGACGTAGGCCAGGTCCGTGCCGGTCTGGTAGTCCACGCGGTGCTCGGCGCGGGGCTGCTGGACGATCTGCTCGGGGTGGACGTCCGGGTGGACGCCGTAGTCGGCGTACCGGGCCAGGATGCGCTCCACCCGGCGGGCCGGGGAGAGATTCGGGTAGCGGTCCACCCTCTCCTCCAGGTCCATCAGGATGCTCAGGTCCTCGCCGGTGACGGTCAGGGTCGTCCGGCCGGGCTGGTTGCTCGCCCCGACCTCCTGCCGCACGATCAGGCCGTCGAGGAGGACGGTCCGTGTCCCCTTGACGGTCGTGGTGACGATGACGCGGGTGCGCGGGTCGAAGAACCCCTCGGGCAGCAGGTTCGAGATGATCGCGCCCTTCTTGGTGAGGTCGAACGCCAGCTGGAAGCCGGAGCGTTCGCCCGCGGTGCTGGTGATCTGCGCGGACAGCAGCGCCTCGCTCACCGCCTGGGGAACGGGCCGGGCGAGGTGGGGGCCCATGCTCAGGGTCAGGTGGATCGGTCCGCCGCCGACACGCTCATCGGCCATGCGCGCCTCCTCCCGGGAAGCCGCCGGGCAGCGGCACGTCGATCTCCTGTCCCGGCTCGGCGGTCAGCTCGCGCGGGTCGAGGACGGGGTTGGCGTCGGCGATCCGCCACCACTGGGAGGGGTCGCCGAAGTAGCGCTGGGCGAGCTGGTCGGGTCGCTCGCCGCCGCCGACGGTGTGGACGACGGTGTCCTCGTCCCCCTCCGCCGGGAGCGGGGGCAGCAGCCGCCGCCTGGCGTAACGGACTTCGGTGCCGTCGGGCATGCGGTGCACGGCGATCTCGGCGTCGTGGTACCGGCTCGTCCTCGGATACGGATGCGAGCCCGGGATCCCGTCCGGCGGGCTGCCGTGGGCCCCGTTCTCATCGGCCATGGCCTCTCACACCCTCCCCGTTCCGATGTCGGCCCCGGTCAGCCCGAGCGCCCCCAAGGTCCCCGCCCGCGCGGTGCCGGCCAGCCGCTCCTTCTGCGCCAGATGGGCCAGGTACAGCTCGGCGCCGCGGTGCCCGGCGGGCAGGTCGCTCACCGTCAGCACCTTCATCCCGATGCTCAGGCTCGCCCGTATCGGGTTGAGGTTCACGTCGAAGGCGGACTCGTTGACCGACAGCTCCGTCAGCCGCACGGGCATGACCCGCTTGCTGCCCCAGGTGAACAGGGTCAGCGGCATCTCGATCGGGCTGATCTCGATGGCGCCCTTCTTCGACAGCCGCGTGGCCTCCCTCAGCTGGGCGGTGGTCGGCTGTACGAGCATCTCCAGCGTCGCGAGCTGCGGATGGATCCCGTCGGGCGCCGCCAGCTCCAGCTGGTCGGTGGCGTCGATCTCGGCGGTGAACTTCCACGTCTCCTGCGCCGGCCCCTTCAGCCGCAGCGCCTCGTTCCGGTCCCCTCCGCTCCCCCCGCCCCCGGCGTCACCGCTCCCGCCCGCGGCCTGCGGACTGATGCCGCGCTCCAGGGTGTCGGGATTGAACTGCAGCACGATGATGCGCTGCGGTGTCCCCCGCTCGGGATCGACGATCACGATCCCGGAGCGGATGGGCCTGGGAATGTCCGCGTAGCGGGTCACGAGTGCCTCCCGGCTTCCAGTCGCCTGCGCAAGGCATCTGAGATTGCTCCGGCATCCTCGCGAACCGCCTTGTCAGGATCGCTCTCTCGGATCTCGTCCATGAGAGGAAGGAATTCTCCCCAACCAGCGTTGGCCGCTGACATCAGAGCCTCACGGCGTACGATTGGCTCCGGATCTCGAAGCGCCTGGTCAAAGATCGAGAAGATATCCGGGTCAAAGCCTTCCGAACAGAACACCCCCAGCAAACGGAGCATTCTCATCGCCCTCGGAGTACCCCTTGCTTCATAGGCAAGCTCCACCATGGAATCTTTGTCATGAATATCCAGTTCGGACCGAATGAGCTTCACCAGGGAAGATTTCCCAGGACCGTCTACCAGAAAGTAGTCAACCTGAGATAGGGCGTCCTCGATCCAGTGCACAACGGCGTCCTGCTCGGAGTTTACCCAGATGATCTCGAATGGCGGCCCGCCCGGGGCATCCTTGGTTCTGTAGTGCTCCCAGCAAGCTCGTTCGGCCATCCTCAAGACTTGCGCACGGCTCACAGATTCCTTCGGCACGAGGCGAATGTGTGAATTTTTCACCACTGTCCACTTCCTTTACTCATCCATTAAGCGGGGGAACCCACACCCCACCAGGGGCGGTCATTTTGACAGCATTCCTCATGAGCCAGTCCGGGAACTCCTTGAGAAGGTCCTCGTCTTTCAGGTAGAAAGACCCGGCCACATCTCTGGCGAACGCTCTCGTCAGCAGCCTATCCATGTTCCCCAGCATTACTGGAATCGCTTTGGATATCTCCTTTCCATCCTTCTTGATCCCTCCAGTCCGGAGGTTCACATAATCAACCTCCACCTGCTCGGGGTTCAGCAGGTAACCAGAAGCCGGAACGGCCTTTTTGGTCGACATTACGTTGGTCCCTTCCACGACATCGCGCCAGGTGGACCCCGGAAAGTCAGCCAGGTCCCACGCAAGCAGGTTGTACAGGGCCGCAGCAGGGTAACGAGAACTTTCAACATCGATCATAAGGCGCGCTATCGCCGCCATGGTGGCGGCTTCCGCCGGGTTCTTAAGGAAGAAATCACCGCCCGGCACCCTCCGCTGAACCAGATCAAAGAACGCTTCCTTCATTATCCTACGGGCAACCACCTCACGCCGTTGAGCACTGAGCGAACTGTCACTCAACATCAACACAAGCTTTTCCTGAATATCGTTCAGTTTATCCTCGGCGGCGGGCCCCGGAGGGCGCTTTCCAGGCCTGGCAGCGGGTCTCACATAATCAGTGCTACCCAGCCCGCTCAGAACCTTCACCCCGCCGGGGGACGACCTGCCATGCTTGTTCAGTTTCTGCTGTTCCGTCACCAGGAACTGTTGACTCAAATCAGGTTCGGACGCGACGGAGATGAAATCATGTCCCGCACTGCGGCCGCCACCACGAATTGCCGACGCCTCGACGAGGCTCTCCTGCGCCCGGCGCGGATGTTTTCTCTTCTCCGTTGAGTTGTTCATCTCCGACCAGCGCTGCTGATATTCCTCCTGCTCCCTGTTGAGCTGCGCGGTCCTCTCAGGCAACTCTCCATGGCTGAAGAGGAGTTCACCCTTTTCCTGTATGAGCTCGGACAGCTTCGGACGGAGCCTCTTGGCTTTCTCTTCCGCTTTTTCCAGTCGGTCGCGAACATCTTTTTCCGGGTTGAGTGCTGCGGTGATCGTGCTTGTAGCGCCGTCTGGCCGGCGATCGAGCGCCGTGAGCCGATACCAGCGGCGCATTCCACCGAGGAGGGCCTGTAGCACAGCGCCTTCCACCCCGCCACTCAGAACACTGTCCAGACGCGGCCTGATGCGGGCGACGATTCTCCGAAGACGGTCGTCCTTCGCCTCCGGCGAATTCTCTTTCTTCCGACGCTGGTCGCGGAGTCGGCGCTTCTGTTCCTGGCGGCGACGGCGCTGTTCGAGCAGGAGGTCGCGGCGGCGGCGGTAGGCGTCGCGCATACGGCGGGCGTTGTTGTCCAGGGAGCGGTCGAGGCGGCCGTCGCGGTCCTTGCGGTCGAGGGCCTGCCTCGCCCGGCGGATGCGGTTCTGGGCGGCCCTGACCGTCTGCCGCGCACGGTTTTCGGCACGTGCCTCCGGTGAGGTGCGGCGCGGGCGCGGAGTGGGCTTCGTACCCTCCGTCTCGCGGCGCGCGGGGGCCGGGGGCCGGTCCCGGCCGGTGTCCTGGGTGCGGCTGTCGGGCCGGTCCGCACGCGAACGGTCGTCCGGACGGCGGG